>NZ_UESZ01000004.1 GCF_900108585.1 Branchiibius hedensis | reverse complement strand
GCACAAACCGTATGAACCCGTCCGGCAAGAACTCCACGCCAACCCGCCGACATTCGATGCCGCAGGACAAAGACACGACACCCCGCTGGCGCCGATCGTCTCCACCAACTGGTAACCCCAGGGGGGGGCCACCCCCACCCCGGCCGGGCAAGCAGGGTCCGTCTGATTCTTTGTGTAAGTGGCATCGGCTAGTTCAGACCTAGGCGGTCGCCGTAGGTCATGGATAGTACGTTCAGGATGTTCTTCCAGCCGGCGATCTGCCCGGTGGGGTTGGGTCGGTTCTTCTGCCGCTCCAACACCGCGAGGTAGAGCACCTTCAACGCGGATTGCTCGTCCGGGAAATGGCCCCGTCGACGTGTCGCTGCCCGGAACCGGGCGTTCAACGACTCGATCCCGTTGGTCGTATAGATCAGTTTGCGGACCTCGACAGGGAAGTCCAGGAACGGGATGAACTCGGTCCAGGAGTTGCGCCACATCCGCACCATCGCCGGATACAGCGGTTCCCACTGCTGCGCGAAGGTCTCGAACTCGGTTTCGGCCGCCGCCAGCGACGGGGCGGTGTAGATCCGCTTGAGGTCGCGGGTGATGGCCTGCCAGTACTTCTTGGAGGCGTACCGCAGACTGTTGCGGACCAAATGCACCACACACGTTTGCACCGTGGCGGCCGGCCAGGTCGCCGTGATCGCCTCGGGCAAGCCTTTGAGGCCGTCGCAGCACACGATGCACGCATCGAGGATGCCACGATTCTTCAAGTCCGACAGCATGTTCATCCACTGCTTGGCTCCTTCCCCACCCGATGGGCCGACCCACAACCCCAGGACATCGCGGAAACCGTTGAGGTCTATACCGATTGCCACATACACCGGACGGTTCGCGACCGTCCCTTCGCGGACCTTCAGCACGATCGCGTCGATCAGGATCACCGGGTAGATCGCGTCCAACGGACGCGCCGACCACGCCTTCATGTCACCCAGGACCTGGTCGGTGACCCGCGAGACCAGGTCCCGGGAAACATCGGTGTCGTACACCTGGGACAGGTGAGCGGCGATGTCCCCGGTGGTCATGCCCTTCGCGTACAGCGAAATCACGGCCTCATCGAACCCGGCCAGGCGGCGCTGGTGCTTGGGCACGATCTGCGGTTCGAACGTGCCGGCCCGATCCCGCGGAACCTGGATCTGCACGTCCCCGATCTCGGTGCGCACCGTCTTGGGGCTGGAGCCATTGCGGGAGTTGCCGCCATCGCGGCCGTTGACCGCGTGCTTGTCATACCCCAGGTGGGCGCTCATCTCGGCCTCCAGGGCTGCCTGCAGGACCCGCCGCGTCAGCGTCGTCAACAACCCACCCTCACCGGTCAAAGCGACCTGCCGCTCGACCGCCGAAGCGACCAGCTGCTGCGCCAGATCATCAACGTCAACCGACTCGGCCGACGACCTCGCCACCAACTCACCATGCGCTTGCTCATCAGACATGACGCGATCTTCCTTCCGCCCCAGCCAAAGCCAGGGACGTCACGCCAAGCCACTTACACAAAGTTTCGGACAGACCCTCCCCGGGTACACCCTGATCCTCGACCAGAACTTCGACGGCATGGCTTTGGCGTCGCCGGTGAAGAAGGCCGACTTCGGGGCCGCGATCGGCGACTCGTCCGCTTTCGCGAATGACGCGACGTTCGCGGCGCAGTCGATCGTGACCTCACCCGACGGCGTCGGCCGCCTCATCCGGCACAAGTTCCCCGCCGGCGGGTACTCCACCGGGTCCGGTGTCGGGATCGCGGCTTTCCGAAACCCGCGGTGCTGCTGAAAGCCGCCGCGACCGACGTGATCTTGGAGTACGACCTGCGCTTCGAGCCGGGGTTCGGGTTCTCCTCGGTGGGAAACTGCCCGGCCTTGGCGGCACCGATGGGTCGGTCAGTGACGGCGCCCCTCCGGCGGCAACGGCTTGACTACCTCCGTTGACCACGGCTTCTCGTCCCGGCTGATGTGGATCGGTCCCGGCGCCTACTCCTGGGCCAACTCCCCCGCCGAACTCATCACCTACGACTACTTCACCGGTATGAACTCCCAGTACGGCATCAACGGCCAAACCAACGTCACCCTCACCGCGGGACCGACGTACAAGGTGCGGCACCGGGTGAAGCTCAACACCATCACCTCGGGCACCGCCAACAGTGACGGCATCGCGCAATTCACCGTCAACGGAACCAAAGTCCTCGAAGTCACCAACCGCAAATGGCGACTGACTGACTCGGTGAAAATTTCCACCCTGTGGTGGCACTTCTTCCGCGGCGGCAACGACTCCGCCTGGGCCGACTCCGCTGACGGGTACGTCACCGTCGACAACTTGAAATTGTGGGTGGCATCGTGAGCTTCAGCTTCGTTGGTTCGACCACGGCCACCGCGTCGTCCGGGTCATCGGTCACCATCACCCGATCCGTCACCGCCGGGAACCTGCTGGTGGCATCGATCCTGCACCAGGGCGGCGCGATCAGCACCGTCACCGACACCGCCTCCAACACGTGGGCCACCGACAGCAACGGCGACACCCAAACGATCAACTCCTCGACGTCGCAGCGGCGGGTGCAGCACTACTGGTGCCTGTCCGCGCTGACCACCGCCTCCATCACCGTGACCATCGCCGGCACCGCGCCGTTCGTGGTGATCCTGTCCGAGTACTCCCACAGCGGCGGCGCGGTGACCCTGCGCTCCGTGGCCACCGCTGCGGGGTCCACCACCACCACCCTGCAGCGACACCGTCCGGCACTGCCGTCGGGGACCTGCTCGTGGGGTGCATGGGGTACGCACAAACCACGGCCGGGACACGCCTGGACACCCTCGGCTCCGGTTACACCGAACTCACCGGCACCAACATCTCCACGACGCGACTGTCGGGTGCGTACCGGACCCTGACCGCTGCCGGGCAAGCCGGACCCCAATGGACCATGACCTCGGGCACCACCGGGTCCTCATCGGTCGCTTTCTACGAGTACGTCACCCCACCGGTCGCGTCCTTCACGAAGACCGCGACGAACCTGGCCCTGTCGGTGGACGGCACCGCCTCCACCGCCGGGACCGGCACCATCAGCGGATACGACTGGGACTGGGGAGACTCCACCACCCACGGCACCGGGTCCACCGCGTCCCACACGTACGCATCGCCCGGCACCTACACCGTGAAACTGACGGTCACCAACTCCGCCGGAGGCACCGCCAGCACCACCCAGTCAGTGACGGTGTCCACCTCCGACATTGTGCTGATGTCCGACACGACCGCCACGTCCGGGACGGCGTCGCTGACCATCACCAAATCCACGACGGCGGGCCGCGCCCTGGTCCTGGCGATCCTGCACCAAGGCGGGTCCGTCACGTCCGTCACCGACACCGCCGGGAACACCTGGGTGACCTCAGCGAACGCCGACACCCAAGCCTCCCAGGAATCGACGTCGCAGCGGCGGGTCACTCACTACTGGTGTGTGGGTGCCGCAGCGGTCACGTCCGTGACCATCGCCGCGGCCGGGTCCGTCCTCTTGGGGGAGCTCACCGAATGGTCCAACGTGGCAGCGGTGCGGGGCGCGATCACCTCATCCTCCACGACCGCGTCACCCCCGGCCGCTGCAGCGTCCCCCGTCGTCGCCGGGGACGTCGTGGTCGGCTGCATCGGGTACCTCGAAGCGACCGCCGGGACACGGCAGGACGTTCTCGGGTCCGGGTGGACCGAACTGACCGGGGCCACGATCTCCACCACCCGCATGTCCGCCGCGTACGCACTGCGGGGATCTGGGGGCGCGGCCGGGCCGGTGTGGACGTTCAGCACCGGCACCCCCTCATCCGGGTCCTCATCGATCGTCCTGTCCAAATCAACCGCGAACAACCCGCCGACCGTCACCACGGGCGGAAACATGACCGGGGTGGAACCGGGTGTCACCGTGACCCTGACCTCGACCGGTGCGGACATCGACGGGGACCTGGTGACCCTGGCGTGGGCGCAAACCTCCGGCACCCCCACCGTGGCCCTCACCGACTACGGCAACGGGTCTGCGTCTTTCCGGGCGCCGGCGTCGGTGGCCGGGGCGACCCTGGTTTTCACGGTGACCGCCACCGACGGTCGCGGTGGCACCGGAACCGCAACCTCCACCGTGACCGTCCTGACCGCTGACCGGTCCGGTCTGATCGGTGGGGTCCGCAAACCCAGGCTCCGCACCCACACCTAACCCCCGGCCCGCACCCCGTTTGCGCCCCGTCCTCCATGCGAGGGCGGGGCGCTTTTCGTGCGTCCAGGGGGTTAGGGCGGTGGGCGATTCGCGACCCGCCACGCCGTGCTGACCGAGACCCCCAGCACCTCGGCGATGTCGGCGTACGGCAAGCCAGCCGACCGCAGCCGAGGCACCAGCACCGGGACCATCCGCCGGTCACCCTTCACCGCACGGGCCCGCGCGATCAGGTCCGCGGCCGCCCTCATCCGCGCCGCCTTCGCTCTCGCAACCTCCGCACTGCTTCGACGGGCGGCCGCTTCAAGCAGCTCCTCCCGGCACCACTCCGAGCACGTCTTCGCCCGCCCGGTCCCGGGCTTGTGCACCCACGTTGCACCGCACACGACGCATTCCTCCACCGCCTGCCCGGGGTCACCATTGCGCCGCGCCCGCGCCGGATCGGACGCCCCCACCGTGACCCCTCGCGGCGGGGGCACTTCTTTGCGCGCATCAATGGCTAACCAAATGGCTAACAGAAATGAGGAAGGCGCGGCCCCGAACCTTCGGGAACCGCGCCATTCCGCGAGCCGCCTATCGGAATCGAACCGATGACCTATTCATTACGAGTGAAAGGATGCCTATACTGGAAGTGCCCAAAACACCAGTGATTGCAACGGTTTTCGCGTCTGAGATGGGTCACGGATTAGTCTGTGAATGGCTAACCAATGGCTAACGGCGACCGGGAGGTCAGAAGATGGGACGAGCCAAAGGCACCGGGAGCGTATTCGAGCGAGGCCGCGACGGGCAGTGGGCATGGCAACTCGACGTCGGCTTCACCGCCTCCGGCAACCGCCGCCGCATCACCCAAGGCGGCTACCCCACCAAGAAAGCGGCACAGACCGCACTGTCCAAGAAGCTACGCGAGGTCGCCGCGAACGGCGTCCCAGCGATCACCGGACGCACCACCGTCAAACGATGGTCCGAGCAATGGCTCGCCGCCTACGCCAAACATGTCCGACCAGCCACCTACCGGGCCGCGTCATCCGCCGTCCACCAGCACATCATCACCACCATCGGCGGCAAACAACTCGGCGCCCTGCTACCGACAGACGTGCGAGCAGTCCACCGCTCCGCCCTGCGCGACGGCAACTCCACCAGCACAGCGCTACGCACCCACGCCGTGCTGACCACCATGCTCAAAGCCGCCAAAGCCGAAGGGCACACCGTACCCGAGAACGTGTTCGCCGTACGCCGTCCCACCAAAGCCGTCTCAGACCGCGACGCGATCCCCCTGGAGGACGCACTGCGTCTCCTCGAAGCTGCGCGGACCGGACCCGACGCAGCCCGCTGGGTCGCGGCGCTCCTGCAGGGCATGCGCAAGGGAGAGATCTACGGACTCACCTGGGACGCCGTGGACCTCGACCGTGGCCTGATCGACATCTCTTGGCAGCTACAGGCCCTGACGTACGCCGACCGCTCCGCCGGCACCTTCCAAGTCCCCGACGGGTACGAAGTGCGGCACCTGACCGGCGCGACCCACCTCGTGCGCCCTAAGACCACCAGCGGGCAGCGGATCGTCCCCCTCGTGCCGTGGATGCGCGCGGCGCTCGCCGAATGGGAGCAGGTCGCCCCCGCCAACCCGTGGAACCTGGTGTGGACCGAGAACGGCCAACGACCCATGCGCGACAAAACCAACACCCAGGCATGGCACGGCCTACAAGCAACCGCCGGCGTCATCCACCCCGCAGGCCGCCCCTACACCCTGCACGAGGCCCGCCACACGGCGGCGACGCTATTGATGCAAGCTGGAATAGACCCGGAAGTCATCAAGGCGATCATGGGCCACTCCTCGATCGTGACGAGCCGCGGCTACATGCACGTGAATACTGAAATGGCCCGCGCCGCGCTGTCGGCGGTCGCCGCTACTCTGGGCCTGAACGAATCTGTACCCCCGCACCTGCTCGAACAGGCCGGGGGCATGGCCCACTCGAACAAGGAGTGAACGTGACCGACACTACCTGTAAACAAGATGGCTGCGAGCGGCCCACGATTGCCCGCGGGCTCTGTACCAAGCACTACGACCGCGCGCGCAACGTTGGCGACATCGAGTTTGGACCCCGCACCCGCGGTAGGGCTGGATTGACCCATGCTGAGATTTTTGCAGTCACCCCGAAGTGCGTCACGTCGACGGGGTGCATCGAATGGGACGGGCACCGCAGTCAGTACCAATATGGGATCATCCAGAGCAAATCATTCGGCAATCGCGGGGCGCACCGCGTAGCGATGGACATGGCGCTCGGAGAGCGCGTGCCAGACGAGTTGCACGTCTGCCACCGCTGCGACAACCCTCCGTGCGTCAACCCTGAGCACCTCTTCCTCGGCGACGACCTCGTGAATGTGGCCGACATGATCGATAAGGGTCGCCATGCGCATGGCGAGCGCGGTGGAGGGTCGAAACTGCGCGAGGACCAGGTGGTCGAGATCATCAATCGTTATGCCGCCGGTGGGATCGGACGCCCGGCGCTTGCGCGCGAGTATGGCGTTTCCCCTGCGTGTATCCAGAAGATCACTGAGGGCAAGATGTGGCGCCACCTGCCTCGACCTGCACGCCCCCAGAACGCACCCAGCGCATAGCCAGCACGTCAGCCAGGCGCTCGCGAGGAAGGCCCTGGAGGACGTTGCGGCCCGGCTCAACCTCGTTGCCGCATCCCCGCAGCCCGCCGTGATCGCAGCACCCGGCACGTCACCGGATCCAGCGCCATAGCCTCTGGGTCATCCAAGAGCGCGTTCACCCGCTGCAGGTGCCGGACGGTGGTCACCCCGAACTCCTGCCGCACCGCAGCGTCGTACGCGCCGTCACGGCGGCGACCCAGCCACGCCCGCTCGAAGGCCAGCAGGTCAGCCATCGAGGGCCGCGACTCTGCGTTCGATCTCGTCTCGCTCATCCTCGGTCAGTCCTTCCAGTCGCACCCGAACCGTGGGCACGTCCACCCACAACTCCCGGGCTAGCTCGTATTCGTCCTGTGACCATGCCAGCGCGTCAGCGAGGCGCTGCAGCGGGATCAGCTGGCGAACCGCCGCCTGATCGACGCAATGCTCCAGCGACGACGGATCGACCGCGTGCGCCAACTCGTGCGCCAACGTGGAGCGCCGCTGAGCCTGGGTCAGGCCGCGCTGAAGGTAGATCGTGCGCGCCTCGCAGTCCGTTGATCCCAGCACCCCGTCTGGGAACTCGCAGAACACGACCTGCCAATCAGTCATGCTTCGGAGTGTCCGCCACGGGTGATGCATCCGGCGAAGCTATCCTCCGGCGCCGACAACATCAGTCGTCCTCGTCGCCCGGGTCTCGCTCGCCGTGCCGGGCGGCCTTCTGCGCGGCCCGCGCTGCGGCATCGTTGTCGCGTTTCCTGCGGGCCGCCAACTCATCATCGGTCAGCGGGCGTTTCCCATCATCGGGAACGGGTGCCGGGCTCCCCCCGGCAGGGTTGGTGGCGGTTCCATCGCGGCGCATCCTCTTCCTGATCTCGTCCAACAACTCTTCATCGGTCAATGAGCCGAGGGACGGTGCCGCAGCCGGGCGTTCCTTGGCCTCCATCGGCGTGAGGAACCCAGCCGCGACGAACGCCTCTAGGACGGGACGCCCATAGGCCCTGGCGAACTCCGCGACCATCTCCGCCTTCGGGATATGACCGCCTTTCCAGCGCGAGACATTCGCGGCGTCAATCCCACTCCGGTCGCTGATGTCGCGTTGTCGGCTGGTCTTTGCGACCTGCTCCACGTACTCCCACCAACTCATGGCGAAACCGTATTGCGTCGCTTTGGGTGCATCACGCCGCCAATCATGCCTTGCGTTTACGCAACCACGCAGGCCAGCGAACTACAGGGGTGTGTTTCAGCAGGTCAAGCGGCCTACACACTTGCGCAAGTGTTGCGTTATCTAATCGTTACCTACACGCATTGCGGTTCTGTGTCTCCTTCACGTAATCTCATTGCATCACCGCAAGGCAGTAGGTCAGCGGGACGAAGAGCAGGGAAGGAGGGGTGATGGACGTGATCGCAACCATGCGCATGAAGACCGACATGGTGAGCAAGATTCGCCGCTGGAAAGGCCTGTCAACGGACACGGCGCTCGCGGCAGCGATGGGCACCGACCCGGGCAACCTCTCGCGAGTCCTCAGCGGCAAGCAGCAGCCCGGCGCTCGCTTCATCGGGTCGCTGTGCCTAGCACTCGAAGCCGACATGGACGACCTGTTCGAGGTCGTCGGAACGGGCGAGGAAGTCGCCGCCTGACAAACACCAAGCCCCGACCACCGCAGGTCAGCAGCAGGTCGGGGCCCGATCGAAAGGAAGTATCCCAGATGGACCTCATCCCCTTCAACTACGGCGACGCCCAAGTGCGCGTTGTGCAGATCGACGGCGAGCCGTGGTTCGTCGCCAGCGATGTTGCCAAAGTCCTTGGCTACCGCGACGCCGAGAAGATGACGCGCCGCCTAGACGACGAGGACAGGGGTACCCGCTCAGTGGGTACCCCTGGTGGCGAGCAGAACATGACCGTTATCTCCGAGCCCGGCCTCTACTCAGCAGTCCTCGGCAGCCAAGTGGAGGGCGCGAAACTCTTCAAGCGGTGGATCACCCACGAGGTCATCCCCCAGATCCGCCGGGCCGGCAGCTACGGCGCCGTCAAAGAACTCTCCTACGAGGAGATGGTGCTGCGGACCATCGAGGAGTCGCAGGCCCGGATCGCGGCGCAGGCCGATCAGATCAAGGAGCTAACGCCGAAGGCCAACGCGTGGCAACGGTTCATCTCCTCCGACGGCGACATGTCGGCCAGCGAGGCCGCGAAGGCCCTCACCCGCGCCGGTCACAAGCTCGGTGGACTGCACAAGCTCTACGAGCTATGTGACCGGTCGCGCCAGGAGGGCGGCCTCGGCTGGTTCTTTCGCAACGGTCACGGCCAACGCGAGGCGTATCAGCGGGTCGTGGAGCAGGGGCTGATCCGGATGAAACCCGGCACCTACGAGAACTCCCACACCGGGCAGCAGCACACCACGGTCACGCCCCGGTTCACCGCCAAGGCCCTCGATGTGATCGCGAAGCACCTCGGGGAGGCGGCATGACCCCCATCGAGCACCTTCCCGGATACCTCGCCGACGACCGCGGCATCTGGTCAACCAAGAAGGGTGATCCGGCCCTGCTGCAGGTCACCGGCCGCAGAGCACGGCGGGCGACGGTCAAGACCAGCCACGGACTGGTCAACGTCTGGACCGCCATCGCCACAACCTGCGGCGTCCCAGCCGCTCGCCTCTGGCAGATCGAGTTCGAAACCGAGACCGACGAGGAGTTCTAGGAATGACAGCCGCAGCAACTGGTGTCCGGATGATCCCATTCAACCAGGTCGTGACCGACTCGGGAACGTCTGCTTCAACGGTCAACCGGGCCATGAACAAGTGGAAAGCCGGGATCGACGACGGCAAGTTTCCGCCACCCCTGGCCTACAAGCGCAAGGGGAAGGGCGCGAAGGCCGAAAGGTGCTGCACCACCGACCAGTTCGCGGATTGGCTCGAACGCTGGCCGGAGGACTAACCCCGAGCACCGTGCCACGGCCCGGGTCCACACCTCGCCGTGGCACGGCCACCCAAGTAAGCGGCCGGTCCCGCGCTTCACACACCAGGACCGGCCAACTCAACCAAGGAAAAGGATAGCAATGGCAACGATTGTTACCACCCAGGCCGAGCTTGACGCGGCCCTCGCGTCGGGTGTGCCGTACATCGATATCGACTCGCCTGCGGGCGTGTTGATCGAGGTCACGGCCAACGGCAGTTCGACGGTCACGGCCACCGGCAGTTCGACGGTCACGGCCTACGACAGTTCGACGGTCAGGGCCACCGGCAGTTCGACGGTCAGGGCCTACGACAGTTCGACGGTCACGGCCACCGGCAGTTCGACGGTCACGGCCTACAGCAGTTCGACGGTCACGGCCACCGGCAGTTCGACGGTCACGGCCACCGGCAGTTCGACGGTCACGGCCTACGACAGTTCGACGGTCAGGGCCTACGACAGTTCGACGGTCACGGCCACCGGCAGTTCGACGGTCACGGCCACCGGCAGTTCGACGGTCACGGCCTACAGCAGTTCGACGGTCACGGCCACCGGCAGTTCGACGGTCACGGCCTACAGCAGTTCGACGGTCACGGCCAACGGCAGTTCGACGGTCACGGCCTACGACAGTTCGACGGTCACGGCCTACGACAGTTCGACGGTCACGGCCTACGACAGTTCGACGGTCACGGCCACCGGCAGTTCGACGGTCACGGCCTACAGCAGTTCGACGGTCACGGCCAACGGCAGTTCGACGGTCACGGCCTACGACAGTTCGACGGTCACGGCCACCGGCAGTTCGACGGTCACGGCCTACAGCAGTTCGACGGTCACGGCCACCGGCAGTTCGACGGTCAGGGCCAGTCGCTACGTCGCCGTGCACCTCCACGACGCCCGAGTCACCGTCGATGGTGGCGTCGTCATCGACGTCACCAAGGTCGACCGGACCAGCATCGACGGGTGGATCGACTACTACGGACCCGACGGGAACGACGACGGCACGATCACCGTCTACAAGCAGGTCGACGAGAACCTGACCGCAGGCCACCAGTGGACTCCCACCACGTACGCGGTCGGAACGAAGGTGAAGGCGGCGGACTGGCAACCGACCGCTGAATGTGGCAACGGTTTGCATTTCTCGCCCACCCCGCAGCACACGTTCACGTACGCCGACTACGAGAACCCGCGGTTCCTCGAATGTCGCGTGAAGGCAGCGAACTTCGTGGCGCTCGGCGACAAGATCAAGGCGAAGTCATGCGTTGTGGTGCGTGAGCTTGACCAGCACGGGAAGCCGGTGCAGTCATGACAGCCACAGAGGGTGTTCCCATCACCATCGAGCAGACCACACCGAAGGCCGTCTACTTCCGGCACCACCCGTGCCCGGAAGTTCACCGGGTGACCACGGATCACCTTGCGCGAGCATTGGATTCGGTGCAGGTGTCACCAGCGGGCACTGTCCGGATCGATCACGTGTCCCTGGACGAATCGCACCTGCAGTCCATGTGGAACGCGGCACTGGATCGTGCCGCACAGCAACGATTCGGCACCGCTGACTGGTCGGAGGAACTGTGAGTACCCGTCCGGACGTCTACGACCCGCCACCGAAGGGCCTCGTTGAGGGCAGCATCCGCGCCATTGAGGAGTCGATCGCGTTGAAGATCGCTGTCACGGACGCGAAAACCGCTGCGACTACGGCGGATCGGGCCAACCTCGAAGCTGTCCTGGCTGACCTTGACCGGGACATCTTCGCCGAGACGGTCGACGCCCATGGGCTGCCAGCGTGCCTTGGCGGTGCGTCGTGACCGCTGACATTCCCACCCTGTCCGGTGCCCTGTCGGTCGCGGCCGGCGTGTGCGTCTTTTTCGTCGCGGCTGGTCTGATCGCTGTCGTTCTGTACGCCGTGTCTCGCCGTTCCCCGACCCGTGACGACTGGGCCGACCAGCCCGCGCAATACGAGCGGTCCGCGTACGTCCCCGACTACGACTGGGCCGCGGCGGAGGACCAGATGCGGGCTCCCTACGACTGGAAGGAAACCGGGCTGTGATCATCGATCTGTTCGCTGGGCCTGGTGGCTGGGACGTTGGCCTCGGGATGCTGGGGCGTCATGACGTGATCGGTATCGAGTGGGACACCGCTGCGTGTGAGACCGCCCGCGCTGCAGGGCATCACCGCATCCAAGCCGACGTCGGCTTGATCGAACCTGCCCGCTTCCGTGGCGTTGAGGGCCTGATCGCTTCGCCACCGTGCCAGGCGTGGTCCATGGCCGGCAAGCGCAAGGGCGAGTTGGACCGGGGCAACTGCCACATCTTGGCGGAGCGTATGGCCGCAGGGGACGACTCGACCGATTGGACTGCTTGGGAGGACGAGCGGTCGCCGTTGGTGTGCCAGCCGATCCGGTGGGCGCGCGAACTCTCCCCGAGTGGATCGCGCTGGAGGAAGTCCCGGCCGTTGCGTCGTTGTGGCAGCACTTCGCGGTGTTGCTGCGAGGCATGGGTTACCGCGTCTGGACTGGTGACTTGCTGGCCGCCGACTATGGGGTGCCGCAGACCAGGTTGCGTCGGATACTCATGGCCCACAAGGGAAGGCCCGTGCACCCGCCGATGCCGACGCACGCCGAGCACGCCCACGGCGCCGGGCTGTTCGGTGCGGACGTGCAGCCTTGGGTCAGCATGGCTGACGCGCTGGGTTGGGATGCGGATGCAGTTGTCCGCCCCGCGCGTGGCGAAGGAATGATCGAACGCCACGGCGAAAGACCCGACCACCCGGCAACCGAGCCAGCCCCCACCGTCATCAGCAAGTCCCGGTCATGGGTCGTTGATCGGAGGACTAACTCCAAGGGTCCGAGCGGGACGATGGTGCCGACGGCACCGGTGCCCGTCACGCAACCCGCCCCGACCCTGACCGGCAAGAATCCGCCGTTCGTTGTCCGGCCAGACGAGCGTCCACCGGTGTACGTCAACGGCAACCAGCCCAACGCTGGGAGGCGCAGCGCGGACGAGCCCGCACCGACAGTGCTATTCGGTCACCGATCCAACGACGTCCGCTGGGTCACCGAGAGGCCCGCTACCACCGTCGTCGGATCATTCAACCCCGACGTGATCTCCGCACCCGGATACCGCACCACTGAGTCACGCCAGAATGCGGCGGGGTCCGTGCGGGTCACCGTCCAAGAGGCCGGGATTCTGCAGTCATTCCCGCCCGACTACCCCTGGCAGGGAAGCAGATCCAAGCAGTACGAGCAGGTCGGTAACGCTATCCCACCTCGCCTGGCCGCCCACGTCCTTGATGCTCTCGGCGTCGGGGAACTCCGGTGGGGGGTAGCGGCATGACCGACGTCGTCCTGCTGCTCCTGCTCCTGGCCCTCGCCATCGGCACCGTCTGGCTCCTGATCGAGGGCAAGCCGTGACCCTCACCGCAGCGGTGACCGCCGCTGTCATCGCCGCGTGGGCCACCCACCACGCAATCGACCACATCGCAAGGAGATTCGCGTGAACCTCACCACCTACCCCGACCTACTCCAAGGTACCGACGAATGGCTACACCTGCGAGCCGGAATGGTCACAGCGTCCGTCGTCGGGAAACTCATCACCCCGAAGCTCGCGACCGCCGACAACGACACCAGCCGCGGAGTAATCGCGACACTCGCCGCCGAGCGCATCACCGGGCACATCGACCAGACGTACGTCTCCGCCGACATGTGGCGCGGCGTGGAGGACGAACCAAGAGCCCGCGACGCCTACAGCGAGCACTACGCACCCGTGACCGAGTGCGGATTCATGGTTCGGCACATCGCCGAGGTGATCCCGCTGGGTTACTCCCCCGACGGGCTCGTGGGCGACAACGGCCTCATCGAGTGCAAGTCACGGCAGCAGAAGAAGCACCTGCAGACGATCATCTCCGGCGAGGTGCCCGCCGAGAACATGGCCCAACTCCAATGTGGGCTGCTCGTGTCCGGCCGCGAGTGGATCGACTACGTGTCCTACTGCGGCGGAATGCCGTTGTGGGTCAAGCGGATTGAGCCCGACCCCGCATGGTTCGACGCCATCACCGACGCCACGGTCACCGCGTACGGACAGATCGCGCACATCGTCAACCAGTGGCCGTTCCTCACTGACGGCCTCCCAGAAACCGCCCGCATCGAGCACGAAGAGATTGTGATCTGACATGGACCTCACCACCACCATTGAGCCCAAGAGCGACCAGTTGAACGCCGACGACCTCATGGCTGGCCCGCGCACCGTCACCATCACGGAGGTCCGCAAGGGCAGCAACGAGCAGCCGGTGAACGTCGTCACCGCCGAGTTCGGACCGGGTCGGCCATACAAGCCGTCGAAGTCCATGCGGCGCGTGATGGTCGCAGCGTGGGGGGTTGACTCGGCGGCCTACCTTGGCCGCCGCATGACGATCTACCGCGACCCCAAGATCCGGTTCGGCCCCGATGAGGTCGGAGGCATCCGGATCAGCCACCTGTCGCACATCGACAAGCCGCTGACGATGGCGCTCACGGTGAGCAAGGGCAAGCGCACCCCGTACCGCGTGCAACCCCTCGCCGACGCACCCGCACCGGACCCTGACCGGATCGGCCAGGACCAGATGCGTGACCTCATCGCAGCGTTCGATGCTGTGGGGATCACGGAGCGCGCCGACCGCTCCCGGTACGTCACCGACACCCTCGGGCGCGAGGTCGCCGCGGCGGACATGACACGGGCGCAGGCGGATACGGTCATCGCCGCGCTGCTGGCACTCGTTGAGCCCGCCGCTGACGCCGCCGAGTTGCCGATCGGTGGCGAGTGACCATGTTCGCACCGTTCGAGGTCTTCGGCAGCCTCCGCGAGCAGATGGGCGAGTGCGGTCACGGCTGCGAAGGGTACTGCCCCGCCGAGGAAATGACCGGGCTGGAAACCGACCAGCTTGTGCACCTCGAAGTGGCCGGAACCCGTTACGTCTCAGACCGGTACGTCGCGATCCTCACTGAACTGGTGGACCTCGACCGCGCCGACAAGGACGCGTTCCAACTCTTCGGCGACAAGCCGGTCAAGTCGGGAGAGGAAGCGTGCCTGATCGTCCCCGACACCGAGCCCGGCCCATCCACACAGCCACTGAACGCGGCAAGGGTCGGCCGGATCACCGAACTCGGGGCCAGCATCCGCGAAGGCGGCCACCGTCGCCCCCAGCACCTCTACGACGACGGGCGACACATCGGCTGGCTGATGGTCATGAGTGGAAGCGGCGACATCAACGACTCCGCAATCACCCTCACTGACCTACCCGAGGCTCGGCGCCTCCTACACGACGCCAACAACGACTGGGACGAAGCCGCCCGCCTACTGCACATCATCCGCCCCGCCGTGGCGGGTGGCATGGCCGATGCCTACGACGAAGCAATCGAGATCGTGCAACGACTCGTCGAGGACCTGGATAACCACGACGCGGCAGCCGCGCGCATGGCAGAGGAAGCCGTCGAGGAACTCCGAGCACGCAAGGTTGCCACCCTCGAGGCGGCGATCAGGTCATGACCGACACCGACGTCTGCACTCACACCACCCGCTGCGACTGCCCCGAATGCGCCCCCTGCCCCTGGTGTAACGGAACCGGCGCCGTCCCCGAACGTGACCCCGAGGTGCGAGCCAAGGCCGACCTGCCATGCGACCAGTGCGGTGGATCGGGGAGCGCGACGTGATCGAGGACCTGTTCCGCGAGCCGCACGTCACCTCCTGCGCCGAATCCCGAGGCCAGGAATGCGAGTGGTGCGACGAATGCCCCTGCCACCAAGGCGGGCTGTGGGACGACGACAACGACACGGAGGACTGCGAGTGAGCGACAACCTGAGCGTGACTACCGAGGCGCGACTGCGACTCAACGACACCAAGCCACCAACCTGGGGCGAACTGCGCCGGTTCGTTGCACTGGCCGCCGACCTGCCCGACGACGAGTTCATCGGCACCGAGTACGACGACCAATTCCTGCAGTTGGAGTGCCTGGTCATGATCCTGCCCACTGCCAAAGCGGGGTCATGAAATGGCCTCTGCACCATCGGTTTACGTCCCGTTGGACGTCAACTACCTCCGCGATCCACGCATCAGACGCGCCGGACCTGACGCCGAACTGCTCTATCTGCGCGGCCTAGCGCACGCAAAAGGCGGCGAAACCGACGGAGTTATCTACGAATTCGACCTCGATGTCATCGCAGTTGGGCTGTCCAAAGTGCCGCAGCGCGTGGCCGCTCTCGTCCGCGAAAAGGCGTGGGAAGAGCGCGAAGAGGGCTGGTTCATCACTGGCTGGTTCAAGTGGAACAAGTCCACCGAGGAACTGCGAAATGAGAAGGAGCGCAAGCGGATTGGCGCTGCGCGAACCAATCACGGGAAGCACGAGAGCAAGGGCGAGGGCCCGTTCAGTTGGTGCCCCGTCTGCACCGGAGAGGTCGAACCAGCATGGCGCACCAGCGGACGCTAGTCCGGTCGCTACAGCGACCGCTAGAGCGAACGACGCAGCGAGTCGCTAATACAAGACAAGGCAAGGCAAGGCACCACACCACACCGGACCACACCGGAAGTAACTACTACCTCCAAGCCTTCTCGTCGGCAGTCACCTTCTCGTGTTGTCGCCTCTCAAACCCGGGTAGAGACAAATTCTGCTTTGAAGACTTAGGTGACGCGCGCGAGACCAGCGACAAAGGACGAATCCAATGAGCTGGGGCAGCAAGCCGACCGACAAACCACCGGTTCACATCTGGGGGCCGCTGCACCAAGAAGGCCGCGAGCACGCCATGCGCGTCCGCCTAGCCAAAGACCCCCAGTACCTCGCGATCGCTAACGCCGACGAACGACGCACCGCGATCGAAGAAGCCGTCGAGCAAGCCATGGGCGAGAAGTACCAGGGCTGGTGCACCTTCAACCGGATCACCGGCCGCGTCGAAGCCCGATGGTGGCCCGGTAGTCGACCCGGTGACTACACCTCCACCGCCGAACTCGAACGACGCCGCACCGCAAAGGAGACCCGATGAGCACACCATCCTGGCGAGCCGCGCAGGCCTACCGGATCAACCACACCCTGATCGCCCAAGCCTGCGAGAAACTCCCCCGCCCCTGCATCGCCGAGATCGCGCTCTACACCGGCCTCACCGAATCCACCGTCGAACGCCACCTCGCCGACGAAGCCCGACAGGAGCCCGCAGCATGACCCGCAAGACCGTCCGGTGCGCCAAGTGCGGGACGCGCACCGAATCCGTGACCGGCCTGTGCACCGACCACCGCGAAAGGTCCGGCGTCAGGCGATCCGGCACCTCATGCACGATGTGCGGCTACCAGACCTGGTCCACTATCGGTGTCTGCGGACAGTGCCAACGCACTACGAAAGCCATCCCAGCCAGGGAATGCGCCGGTTGCGCGGCCCCGATCAGCAAGCACTCCAAGACCGGCATGTGCCTGCCGTGCTTCAACACCGACCGGTACGGGCTCCCGAGGGTCGCACCGGCGCAACCGGACCGGGAATCACCCAACGTCCTCAACCCGAAGGACTGGGCCAAAGACCACGCCGGGATCTACCGGTACGTCGGCGACCTCGGGAAGGCGTCATGAGCAACCCGTCCAAAGCCAAGGGGACCGCCGCTGAGACAGCGCTCCTGCGCTACGCCCACCAAAACGGCTTCCCCCACGCCGACCGGCAACCCCTACGCGGCAACCGAGACCAAGGCGACCTCGCCCTGTGCCCCGGCGTCGTCGTGGAGGTAAAGAACCACGCCGGGTTGCCGGCGCTCGGCCAACCATCGGCGGCCGTCCTCGAGCAGTGGATGAACCAGACCGAGGTTGAGCGCACCAACGCGCGTGCTGCGATCGGGTTGCTCGTCGTGAAACGCAAGGGCACCACCGACCCGGGCCGGTGGTTCGCGTACCTGCCGCTGGCTGCGCTGACTGTGCTGGTCACGTTCGAGCAGCCATCGCACCCGATGGCGGACAGCGCCCCGGTCTGCATGGCCGTGCGGGACTTCCTGACGGTTCTGCGCGGTCACGGCTACGGCGAGCCGTTGGCGGTGGCGTGATGCCCCGCCTACACATGCCCCTGCACATCGTCGGCACCGGCGGATGGGGGCACATCTGCCCGGCAGGGAAATGCGCCCAACGCGACAGCGCCGCTACCGCGCCCGTGCCTGAGGACGAATCTGACCCGTTAGACGCTCCTAGTGGCCATTCAGAGCGTTCTAGGGGCGGTTCTGAGCAAACCGACCACGGCAGTTCACCCACACAAGCCGAACGGGACCAGTTCTGGTCCGACGAACCCATCGAGATAACCCACCCGGAAGGAACGCCATGAGCGCCGAGCCAACGGTCACGTGCCTCACGTGCAAGGCCGTCCAGATCGTCACCCCTGACGGTCGGGGATTCCCACCCCGCATCGCTACCCGCAAGCTGGCGAAACGGTGCACGGCCGCCGGTCATGCCTGCCAGCCGGTGTACCGGGCCGGGTTCGTTGTGGCCGCACCAGCGAGGGGGCAGGCGTGAGTGACGAACTGGACCTGGACGCCGTGAAGGCGAGGCTTGCAGCGGCAACGCCCGGACCGTGGGAGTGGATAGGTGATTCGTTCGACGACGCGGAACCGTTCGTCTGCACCCACATGACCCGATGGGACGAACATGGACCCGATCTCGTCGTTGCGGCCGACCACGGCAAGACAGTGCTCCGGGCGGAAGGGGCTGACTGGTCGGCGATGTCCGGCAAGCACGCAGACGGCGACCTCATCGCGAACGCCCCCACCGACATCGCCGCCCTTGTCGCGGAAGTGGAGCGTCTGCGCGCTATCGGCCCGAACTCGTGGACGCATGCTGTTGTGGCGCACATGGACCGCGCCGACAAAGCCGAAGCAGCGATCGGCAGGGTGCGGGAACTGGTCGAGTCCGCCGACCGGGCGAGCGAGGAATCCCTGAGCCGAGTGTTCGGCGGTCACCCATTCGGGGCATCCGTGCCGACGCCCGACCTGATCCGCGCGCTCGACGGCGAGACGGGAGAGCAGTCGTGAGCACCATCCGACCAGAGAACCGCCACCGCCCAAGAACGATGCCTGCGAATGCGGATCAACCGCCAGCAGCATCGAAAACACGGGCACCGTGCACATCACCGGCCTACCCAGGATCGGTAGACGCGCCACCGCGAATCGCCGGACTCTATTCGCGTTCCGCTGCCCCGACTGCCTCCGCGACACGGTGTGGGACGGCGAGCAGTGGTTCGACCTCGACCCCGACGAATACACCGACGAAGGCTCGTGGATGCGATGAGTGATCTTCGCCCCGCCACTGACGTGGCCGCCGAGATAATCCATAACCGGAAGGCACGCCGATGACCAACACCTGCGACTGCTCACGCGCCTGCGGAGACGCCTTCGCCTGCACCGAATGCGCCAGAACCGCCGGACACAACCTCGCCCAGATCGCACAACTGGCCGACTGTCTCGACGGCAAGCGGGCACGCCAACGCACCAGTTGGAACGTCACCAACCTCGACACCTCACGACGCGGCACCGGATGGCGCACCGACTCAGGGCAACGGTTCACCATCCCACGCGCACACCAACCGTTCGCACCATCAGCGGCACTCGCCTACGACTCACGAGTGACCGCCACGCAGGACCGGGTGAAGAACGCCCTGGTCGGCATGGCGCGCCTGGTGATCGAGGCAGACCGGAGCATCGCCTGGCCAGCAGACAACTCCCACGCGATCGCGCTCTGGCTGATGCCCTACGTGATCCGCAAGGCACGCTTCCAAGAATGGGCCTCGGAGATGTTCACCGAAGTGCACGGCATCCGCGAGGAACTGCTAGCCCTGCTGGACAACCCGCCACCAACGATCTACCTCGGACGCTGCGACGCAGAGATTGACGGGACACCCTGCCCGAATCGCTGTACGTCGAGCGCGATCACGTCCCCGAGGTCGCGCTGTGCCCCAAGTGCGGCACCGGCCACAACGTCAAAGACCGCCGCGAACTGCTGCTCGCCGGGGTGGACGACTACCTCGGGACGGCACGCGAAATTAGCGCGCTGCTGCGGCAGATGGAAGGCGGTCGCGTCAGCACCAAAGCCATCGCCGGGTACGTGCGACGAGGCCGGTTGGAATCAGCCGGCGACCGGGTCGAGTTCCGCGCCAACGGGGCAACGGCCAAGGTTCCCGTCTACCGGATCGGTGCCGTGCGTGAACTCGTGGCCAAGCTCGACGACGAGCGCCGCGAACGACGGGCACTGAGGAAGGTGAACACGCCGCGTGGGGCTTGACAAACAAGGACACCATCTAGTGGTACGCTCAGCGCATCGGCGCGAGAAGTCCCCAAATGGGGCCTCGCGCTTCTTCATGCCCGCCGCGCCAGCCGACCACCACACACCCTGGACCAGCGCGACTGAGCGCGGCGAACCAACGTCAGGCCACACCCCATGGACGATGACGCATTCCGCTGCTCCACCTGCGGTGAGTGGCGATACACACCCAGCATGGCGAAGTGGTGCGAGGCACAACATGACCAACCCGCGCCGCAGTAACGGAACCAGACGCGATCGCCTAGTGCGAAGAGTCAAGCGCGAAGAGAACACCTGCCACCTCTGCGGACAACCCGTGAACATCCAGCTCCCCGCCGGTCGGCCCGGGTCACCCGAGATCGACGAACTCATCCCAGTCGCACTCGGCGGATCACCTTACGACCGCAACAACTGCCGACTCGCGCACCGCTGGTGCAACCGACACCGCTGGCACAAACCGTATGAACCCGTCCGGCAAGAACTCCACGCCAACCCGCCGACATTCGATGCCGCAGGACAAAGACACGACACCCCGCTGGCGCCGATCGTCTCCACCAACTGGTAACCCCCAGGGGGGGCCACCCCCACCCCGGCCGGGCAAGCAGGGTCCGTCTGATTCTTTGTGTAAGTGGCATCGGCTAGTTCAGACCTAGGCGGTCGCCGTAGGTCATGGATAGTACGTTCAGGATGTTCTTCCAGCCGGCGATCTGCCCGGTGGGGTTGGGTCGGTTCTTCTGCCGCTCCAACACCGCGAGGTAGAGCACCTTCAACGCGGATTGCTCGTCCGGGAAATGGCCCCGTCGACGTGTCGCTGCCCGGAACCGGGCGTTCAACGACTCGATCCCGTTGGTCGTATAGATCAGTTTGCGGACCTCGACAGGGAAGTCCAGGAACGGGATGAACTCGGTCCAGGAGTTGCGCCACATCCGCACCATCGCCGGATACAGCGGTTCCCACTGCTGCGCGAAGGTCTCGAACTCGGTTTCGGCCGCCGCCAGCGACGGGGCGGTGTAGATCCGCTTGAGGTCGCGGGTGATGGCCTGCCAGTACTTCTTGGAGGCGTACCGCAGACTGTTGCGGACCAAATGCACCACACACGTTTGCACCGTGGCGGCCGGCCAGGTCGCCGTGATCGCCTCGGCAAGCCTTTGAGGCCGTCGCAGCACACGATGCACGCATCGAGGATGCCACGATTCTTCAAGTCCGACAGCATGTTCATCCACTGCTTGGCTCCTTCCCCACCCGATGGGCCGACCCACAACCCCAGGACATCGCGGAAACCGTTGAGGTCTATACCGATTGCCACATACACCGGACGGTTCGCGACCGTCCCTTCGCGGACCTTCAGCACGATCGCGTCGATCAGGATCACCGGGTAGATCGCGTCCAACGGACGCGCCGACCACGCCTTCATGTCACCCAGGACCTGGTCGGTGACCCGCGAGACCAGGTCCCGGGAAACATCGGTGTCGTACACCTGGGACAGGTGAGCGGCGATGTCCCCGGTGGTCATGCCCTTCGCGTACAGCGAAATCACGGCCTCATCGAACCCGGCCAGGCGGCGCTGGTGCTTGGGCACGATCTGCGGTTCGAACGTGCCGGCCCGATCCCGCGGAACCTGGATCTGCACGTCCCCGATCTCGGTGCGCACCGTCTTGGGGCTGGAGCCATTGCGGGAGTTGCCGCCATCGCGGCCGTTGACCGCGTGCTTGTCATACCCCAGGTGGGCGCTCATCTCGGCCTCCAGGGCTGCCTGCAGGACCCGCCGCGTCAGCGTCGTCAACAACCCACCCTCACCGGTCAAAGCGACCTGCCGCTCGACCGCCGAAGCGACCAGCTGCTGCGCCAGATCATCAACGTCAACCGACTCGGCCGACGACCTCGCCACCAACTCACCATGCGCTTGCTCATCAGACATGACGCGATCTTCCTTCCGCCCCAGCCAAAGCCAGGACGTCACGCCAAGCCACTTACACAAAGTTTCGGACAGACCCTCCCCGGGTACACCCTGATCCTCGACCAGAACTTCGACGGCATGGCTTTGGCGTCGCCGGTGAAGAAGGCCGACTTCGGGGCCGCGATCGGCGACTCGTCCGCTTTCGCGAATGACGCGACGTTCGCGGCGCAGTCGATCGTGACCTCACCCGACGGCGTCGGCCGCCTCATCCGGCACAAGTTCCCCGCCGGCGGGTACTCCACCGGGTCCGGTGTCGGGATCGCGGCTTTCCCGAAACCCGCGGTGCTGCTGAAAGCCGCCGCGACCGACGTGATCTTGGAGTACGACCTGCGCTTCGAGCCGGGTTCGGGTTCTCCCTCGGTGGGAAACTGCCCGGCCTTGGCGGCACCGATGGGTCGGTCAGTGACGGCGCCCCCTCCGGCGGCAACGGCTTGACTACCTCCGTTGACCACGGCTTCTCGTCCGGCTGATGTGGATCGGTCCGGCGCCTACTCCTGGGCCAACTCCCCCGCCGAACTCATCACCTACGACTACTTCACCGGTATGAACTCCCAGTACGGCATCAACGGCCAAACCAACGTCACCCTCACCGCGGGACCGACGTACAAGGTGCGGCACCGGGTGAAGCTCAACACCATCACCTCGGGCACCGCCAACAGTGACGGCATCGCGCAATTCACCGTCAACGGAACCAAAGTCCTCGAAGTCACCAACCGCAAATGGCGACTGACTGACTCGGTGAAAATTTCCACCCTGTGGTGGCACTTCTTCCGCGGCGGCAACGACTCCGCCTGGGCCGACTCCGCTGACGGTACGTCACCGTCGACAACTTGAAATTGTGGGTGGCATCGTGAGCTTCAGCTTCGTTGGTTCGACCACGGCCACCGCGTCGTCCGGGTCATCGTCACCATCACCCGATCCGTCACCGCCGGGAACCTGCTGGT
>NZ_UESZ01000003.1 GCF_900108585.1 Branchiibius hedensis | reverse complement strand
TGGTCTCTTGGCTGCCCGGGTCTTGGTCCCTGGTTGAGACCCGGGCGTACCCGATCAAGTCACCGGCCACGGCCGCGCTCGTCGTTCCGGTAGCCGCCCTGCTGCCGCGGGCTGCTCGACGGCGACTCAGGCACGCTAGAACCCGGCGCCAGCGGGTACGACGCCCTCACCGCAGCCGACAGACCACTCGATGACCCTGCGGGCTGTGCGGTGCTGCGCGGGTGAGTGATCGCCGCAAGGACCGGAACCATCGGCGCCGGGTCAGGCTGATGGCGATCCTCACGCAGCGTCGTACGCTCCGAGATCTCGTTCCACCAGTCGGGAGTCACCTCATCGAAGTGCAGCTCCCACGGCGATTGCCGGGCAACGTCATCCAAGAACAGTTTGGTTGTGCGTCCGTTCCCCTCACGGAAAGCGTGGGTCGCGTTGACCCACGCGAACGTGACTGCGACATCGCGCGCGAACTCCTCCCCGGCCCAACTCTGACCACTCGCGGCTACGCACGAATCCCTCGACCGCTTGCAGCACTGCCGGAATCTCATCGGGGTGGGCGAACCTGCTCTGCCCCTTGCCGATCGGAACGGTCCGGTACTCCCCCGCCCACTCATAGATCCGGTGGAACAGGTGTTTATGGATCGCCTTTGCTCGCGCCTCGCCCCACCCCAGATCTTGATGGGGTGTCGTTGCCCACTCGCGCGCAGCGCGCGCCGTGATGGCGTACTCAATGTCGCTGAGCCGGTCGGCGTCGCGCAGACCGAAGTTGTTACGGAGTGTGCCGTTGCCGGTCCAGTCAATCGTTTCTGGATAGAAGTACGACTCCCAGGAATCGAACTCGCTCACGCGACCGTCGACGCCGCGGCAGGATGGCGACGTTCAGCCGCTGCCAACGCGCGGCGGACAAATTCTTCTTCGTCGATGGCTCCCCGGGCCTCATCCGTCAGGTTCTCCACGTCCTCGCGGTTGGGGACCCACCCCTCATGCCAGGACGCGGCCAGCGCGTTCAGGACCGCTCGCCGCTGCCTCGCGTCGAGCTGCTCGAACAACTCGGGCCAACGCTGCTCAACGTCCAATGCCATGACCGCTCCTTGCTGGTGGAGATCTCCTTCGCCAAGTCTACGGCGGATCACGTCAAAAACGGTCCGATCTAGTTTCGGCGCAAATTGGTTTCGGCTCCGAGTTTCGGTGCAGCGTCACCCGCGGAATCTCGCGGGTGACGCTGCACCGGTTCGGGTGCGCCGAAAACGACCGAATCTGCGCCGTCGAGAGGTCCTGTCGACTTCCTACAGATCGACTCGCCGCGTAGCGCCCTTGTCGGACCACCAAGACAGAATCGAACGTGCCGACCACCAAGGAGATAGCCAATGTCCACTTCAGACCGTGCCGCCGAGCTGCTCGCCCGAGCCAAAGAAATCGGTGCCTACGCCGCCGAGCTCGAACTCGGGATCGCTAAGTCCGGCAGTAAGCCGGACGATCTGATCCACCATCTCGGGGACGACACCGGGCGTGTGATCACTGACGCATACCGTCTCGCGGGCGCGGGTCTGGCCGCCGAGGTCGTCGACGCCTACCTCGTCTCGTTCAACGCGGCCAGAGCGCGGGCAGGATGGGCACCGCTCAGCAGGGAGGACGCCATTCACAACCTACAGTGGGCCATCCTGCCCCAGGGGATCACAGCCGAGGAGCAGCAAGAGGTGCGCGCAGCCTTCAGTGCGAGAGGGTAGGTCGACCCGGCCGGTAACGACCGTTACCGGCGGCGGCGCACCCCTACCGCTGATCCTCAAATACTCGCGAGCGAGCACCACAGACATAACCGCTGACACCACGGACAGCGCGGTCAGCGACCAGCCGACGGCCAGCGCCGACCCGTGACTCAGATGTGCGGCAGGAACGCCCCAGATCGCAACCAGAGCCAGGAGCACCGATACCCCGGCCGGATGAACAACAGGGTCCGCGGCATCACTCTCGACCTCGAAGTTCTCTGCGGATCGTGATACCGAGATCAATCAGCGTGGCAATGGCCAGAGCAACGATGGCGATACCGGACACCACCATCCCCACAGTGCGCTGCAAACCGGCTCATCCCAATCGAGGGTGTAGTCGCGGTCTGGAAGTCGCCGGCTTTGAGTAGTGGCCTAGCGATAGTTGATGAGGTTTCGGAACCCACGCGCGAAGTCACAGAGGTGTTCGAGTCATCCGTTGATCGCCTTGGCCGGGGCGTCGTAGGTGCCGGGCGGTCACGCTCTTAGCATGCTGACGCTCAGCTCGGGAGGCCCAGCTCACCATGAGTTTGTTACTTACCCTACCGGTAGGTAGAGTTGTCGATATGAGTACTAGTGCACCTGCCCACCGACCGTCGGCGCGAGGCGGCGTTCTCGCCAGCACTCTTGCGTGGGCCCGCACTGGCGCCTCTGTTTCCCTGGTGTCCGCAGCTCGCGCTGCAGGAATCACTAAGGCTGGCCTGATGTACCACTTCCCAACCAAGGAAGCACTGATGACCGCCGTCATCGATTACCTCCTCGACGGCTACGAGCGGGATCTGGCCGCCCGCCTGGCTACCACCAACCCAAACGTACCCACGATCAGCGAACGCCTCGCCGCCTACGTTGACTGGGCTTGCGACGGGCCGTTCGACTACGGCGACCTGGTCATGTTCACCGACCCCCGCCTGCGCGAGCCGCTCACCGAGCGATGGAACAGCCGCATGGGGGCCTGGGTCGACGTCCCCGAGACCCTTCCGGCCGACCAGCGGGCCCGCCTCCACGGCGTCCGACTCTTGGCCGACGGCATCTGGCTCAACACCGCCGGCAACGGCATCGCCCTATCCGACGAGGACACCGACGCCATTCGAGCACTCGCACACCACCTCATCCAGGAGAACTCATGACCAAGTGGCTACTGCTCGCGGGGGCCATCCTCAGCGAGGTCACCGGTTCGCTGTCGCTGAAGGGAGCACTCGATCGACCCGGACTGTACGTGCTCGTCGCGGCTGGCTACATCGCCTCGTTCATTCTCCTCGCTCTCGTTCTGCGTCAGGGCATGGCGCTGGGCGTCGCCTACGGCATTTGGGGCGCCCTCGGTGTCGCCACCACCGCCGTGATGTCGTCGCTGATCTTCGATGAAACCCTCACCGCACTCATGGGCGTCGGCATCGTCCTCATCATTGCCGGCGTCCTCACCGTCGAACTCGGCTCCCAGCACGCGGTCAAGAACCTCGAAGAAGCCACCTGATGGCTTACCTGTTCCTCCTCGGAGCCATCATTGCCGAGGTCAGCGCTACCCTCTCGCTGCGCATGGCAGCTACTGGCGTCCGCGCCTACTACGCCGCCGTCGCCGGCGGCTACCTCTTGGCCTTCGCGTTTCTCACCCTCGCCCTTAATGAGGGCCTGGGCCTCGGTGTCGCTTACGGCATCTGGGCAGCGTCCGGAGTTGCCCTAACGGCCGTCGCGTCCAAAGCCCTCTTCAAGGAGCCGCTCACCGCGCTCATGATGGGCGGCATCGCACTCATCATCGCCGGCGTTCTTCTCGTCGAGCTCGGCGCCCTGCACTGACTGAGATCCCCATCCCCACGACGTCGTCGCTCACAACGGAGCAAGGCCTTGGCAACGGGCTTCTGATGAGGTGTACTCGTTGATCGAAGCGACTCCGGCGCGACGGTGGCTAGATCGTGGTCGAGGTCTTCGGAAGATGACGTTCCACGCCTGACATCCGGAGGTCTGACGTCGTTGCCTGTCGCTACCGCTCGGGCCCGCTTCGCTCGCCCGGACCTGACAACGTTCTGCCGACTCGACGAACTCGACCTCGTCGTGACCGGCCAGCGCCTCGAGCCCGACCGCGCGGTGCTCGCCTGCAGAGTCCTGACCCCGGACGAGTGGTGTCGACGCTGCGGCGCCGAAGGCGCTGCTCGGGACACCGTGATCCGTCGGCTCGCGCACGAGCCGCTGGGGTGGCGACCGACGGTGTTGGAGGTCGCGGTGCGTCGCTACCGCTGCACCGGCTGCGGGCACGTGTGGCGCCAAGACACCACCCGTGCGGCCGAGCCGCGGTCGAAGCTCTCGCGCCGTGGGCTGCGGTGGGCGCTCGAAGCGCTGGTCGTGCAGCACCTCACCGTCACCCGGATCGCCGAGGGACTCGACGTCGCCTGGGACACCGCCAACGACGCCGTGCTTGCTGAAGGCCGACGTGTTCTCATCGACGACCCGGCCCGCTTCGACGGCGTGAGGGTCATCGGCGTCGATGAGCACGTCTGGAGGCACACCAGGCGCGGCGACAGGTACGTCACCGTGATCATCGACCTGACCCCGATCCGCGACAAGACCGGCCCCGCCAGGCTGCTGGACATGGTCGAGGGTCGCTCGAAGGAGGCCTTCAAGACCTGGCTCGCCGCCCGACCCGACACCTGGCGCGACGGGATCGAGGTCGTCGCGATGGACGGGTTCACCGGCTTCAAGACCGCCGCCGCCGAGGAGCTCCCGACGCGGTGGCGGTCATGGATCCGTTCCACGTCGTCCGCCTCGCCAGGGACGCGCTCGACCGGTGCCGGCGCCGGGTGCAGCAGGCCATCCACGGCCACCGCGGGATGAAGGGCGACCCGCTGTATGCCGCGCGGCGGACCCTGCACACCGGCGCCGAGCTGCTGACCGACAAGCAGGCCGCTCGACTCCGCACGTTGTTCGGGGCCGAGGAGCATGTCGAGGTCGAGGCGACCTGGGGGATCTACCAGCGGATGATCGCCGCCTACCGCCACGAAGACCGCCACCACGGCCGCGAGCTCATGGCCAACCTGATTGCCTCGATCAGCAGCGGTGTCCCGAGGGCGCTGGTCGAACTCACCACACTCGGCCGGACGCTGAGGAAGCGCGCCGACGACGTGCTCGCCTACTTCGACCGCCCCGGCACGTCCAACGGTCCGACCGAGGCGATCAACGGCCGCCTCGAACACCTCCGCGGCAGTGCTCTTGGGTTCCGCAACCTCACCAACTACATCGCCAGGAGCCTGCTCGAGACCGGCGGGTTCAGACCCCGTCTACACCCTCGACTGGGATGAGCCTGCAAACCCGTGGGGCCAGCCTCAAACATCCAGTAGACCAGCAGCGCCGACAGGTCCGCGACGATCATGTTCGCTCGCATTTGCTCCCACCTTCCCTACGAGTTCCGCGCTTGTGTGAGGGCCTCGATCAGCCCATCGATCAATGTCCCGGTGTTGGCGTGGTCGGCATCAAAAGCGATCCAACTCGGTATGACCGACCACTCGCCCGCTGAATCCATCCGCAGCGCCTGGTGCTCCTCGTTAGTCGAGAGCACCCTGATGACTAGCTGCCCCCGACTGTTGACTCCGGCCTCGAACTGATCCCCCTCACGAATCGAGAGGTAGGTGTCGCGTTCGTCGATAGGCAACCCCTTCACTGCGAACACTGGCCTATCGGCACCCATCACTGGTCTCCGTTCTGGCGAGGTTTGTGCTGGCAGTAACAGACCCGCTGAGGTCCCGTCCGACCCGCCTTGGTATCGATGCAATCGGCTGCGATGTGCGGCTCGCGGCAAGGTTCGCAGATCATGACGCATGCTCGTCTTGGGAGGTACGCCGCGGGAACCGCACGACCTCGAACCCTACGAACACCACGGCGAGCAGACCCAGCGCCCAGAAGTTGCTAGACCCGGCGCAGATGAAGGCTGCGGCCGCCGCTGGTGCGGCGTCTATTACCGGCCACGCCGCTGACGTGAGGGCTGATCGCGGCTCGGGCCGATGCGGGAGCTGATTCAACAGATGCCTCCGCCCGGCGAAAGCGGTGTAACCCGGGACCGCGATCCAACCAGCCGAGCTATGCAATGCCTGGCTCGCGAATGCGGCGACCGCCGCCACGAACGCTAGGACAGCGCAGATGCCCAGCACCCACGCCCGGACCGTGATCGCGACTTCCTCAGCCGCGCTCAGACCGGACCCTGTGCCGACGTGATCCTCGTCCGTCACCATCAGCCCTTCTCCTTCGTCCCGCGCGCCCAGCTCTTCTTCTTTGATCCACTCCCCCCAGTCTGGCCTCTTGCACCGACAGTAAGGTCCGCGCTGGTCGCCGCCCATTGCTCGGCGTACCGGCGCAACGCCCGAATCTGGTCAATGACGGTGTTCGCTTCGTCCCGCACCATCGCGTCAATGTCATTGCTCGCGACGGTCGAGGATCTTGCCGTAATCCGAGCGGGACGTCCCGTCGTCTGCAGCTTCGCCCTCGAGTCGGGAATGACATTGACGCGATGGTGCGGGACGAAGCGAACACCGTCATTGACCAGATTCGGGCGTTGCGCCGGTACGCCGAGCAATGGGCGGCGACCAGCGCGGACCTTACTGTCGGTGCAAGAGGCCAGACTGGGGGAGTGGATCAAAGAAGAAGAGCTGGCGCGCGGGACGAAGGAGAAGGGCTGATGGTGACGGACGAGGATCACGTCGGCACAGGGTCCGGTCTGAGCGCGGCTGAGGAAGTCGCGATCACGGTCCGGGCGTGGGTGCTGGCATCTGCGCTGTCCTAGCGTTCGTGGCGGCGGTCGCCCGCATTCGCGAGCCAGGCATTGCATAGCTCGGCTGGTTGGATCGCGGTCCCGGGTTACACCGCTTTCGCCGGGCGGAGGCATCTGTTGAATCAGCTCCCGCATCGGCCCGAGCCGCGATCAGCCCTCACGTCAGCGGCGTGGCCGGTAATAGACGCCGCACCAGCGGCGGCCGCAGCCTTCATCTGCGCCGGGTCTAGCAACTTCTGGGCGCTGGGTCTGCTCGCCGTGGTGTTCGTAGGGTTCGAGGTCGTGCGGTTCCCGCGGCGTACCTCCCAAGACGAGCATGCGTCATGATCTGCGAACCTTGCCGCGAGCCGCACATCGCAGCCGATTGCATCGATACCAAGGCGGGTCGGACGGGACCTCAGCGGGTCTGTTACTGCCAGCACAAACCTCGCCAGAACGGAGACCAGTGATGGGTGCCGATAGGCCAGTGTTCGCAGTGAAGGGGTTGCCTATCGACGAACGCGACACCTACCTCTCGATTCGTGAGGGGGATCAGTTCGAGGCCGGAGTCAACAGTCGGGGGCAGCTAGTCATCAGGGTGCTCTCGACTAACGAGGAGCACCAGGCGCTGCGGATGGATTCAGCGGGCGAGTGGTCGGTCATACCGAGTTGGATCGCTTTTGATGCCGACCACGCCAACACCGGGACATTGATCGATGGGCTGATCGAGGCCCTCACACAAGCGCGGAACTCGTAGGGAAGGTGGGAGCAAATGCGAGCGAACATGATCGTCGCGGACCTGTCGGCGCTGCTGGTCTACTGGATGTTTGAGGCTGGCCCCACGGGTTTGCAGGCTCATCCCAGTCGAGGTGTAGACGGGGTCTGAACCCGCCGGTCTCGAGCAGGCTCCTGGCGATGTAGTTGGTGAGGTTGCGGAACCCAAGAGCACTGCCGCGGAGGTGTTCGAGGCGGCCGTTGATCGCCTCGGTCGGACCGTTGGACGTGCCGGGGCGGTCGAAGTAGGCGAGCACGTCGTCGGCGCGCTTCCTCAGCGTCCGGCCGAGTGTGGTGAGTTCGACCAGCGCCCTCGGGACACCGCTGCTGATCGAGGCAATCAGGTTGGCCATGAGCTCGCGGCCGTGGTGGCGGTCTTCGTGGCGGTAGGCGGCGATCATCCGCTGGTAGATCCCCCAGGTCGCCTCGACCTCGACATGCTCCTCGGCCCCGAACAACGTGCGGAGTCGAGCGGCCTGCTTGTCGGTCAGCAGCTCGGCGCCGGTGTGCAGGGTCCGCCGCGCGGCATACAGCGGGTCGCCCTTCATCCCGCGGTGGCCGTGGATGGCCTGCTGCACCCGGCGCCGGCACCGGTCGAGCGCGTCCCTGGCGAGGCGGACGACGTGGAACGGATCCATGACCGCCACCGCGTCGGGGAGCTCCTCGGCGGCGGCGGTCTTGAAGCCGGTGAACCCGTCCATCGCGACGACCTCGATCCCGTCGCGCCAGGTGTCGGGTCGGGCGGCGAGCCAGGTCTTGAAGGCCTCCTTCGAGCGACCCTCGACCATGTCCAGCAGCCTGGCGGGGCCGGTCTTGTCGCGGATCGGGGTCAGGTCGATGATCACGGTGACGTACCTGTCGCCGCGCCTGGTGTGCCTCCAGACGTGCTCATCGACGCCGATGACCCTCACGCCGTCGAAGCGGGCCGGGTCGTCGATGAGAACACGTCGGCCTTCAGCAAGCACGGCGTCGTTGGCGGTGTCCCAGGCGACGTCGAGTCCCTCGGCGATCCGGGTGACGGTGAGGTGCTGCACGACCAGCGCTTCGAGCGCCCACCGCAGCCCACGGCGCGAGAGCTTCGACCGCGGCTCGGCCGCACGGGTGGTGTCTTGGCGCCACACGTGCCCGCAGCCGGTGCAGCGGTAGCGACGCACCGCGACCTCCAACACCGTCGGTCGCCACCCCAGCGGCTCGTGCGCGAGCCGACGGATCACGGTGTCCCGAGCAGCGCCTTCGGCGCCGCAGCGTCGACACCACTCGTCCGGGGTCAGGACTCTGCAGGCGAGCACCGCGCGGTCGGGCTCGAGGCGCTGGCCGGTCACGACGAGGTCGAGTTCGTCGAGTCGGCAGAACGTTGTCAGGTCCGGGCGAGCGAAGCGGGCCCGAGCGGTAGCGACAGGCAACGACGTCAGACCTCCGGATGTCAGGCGTGGAACGTCATCTTCCGAAGACCTCGACCACGATCTAGCCACCGTCGCGCCGGAGTCGCTTCGATCAACGAGTACACCTCATCAGAAGCCCGTTGCCAAGGCCTTGCTCCGTTGTGAGCGACGACGTCGTGGGGATGGGGATCTCAGTCAGTGCAGGGCGCCGAGCTCGACGAGAAGAACGCCGGCGATGATGAGTGCGATGCCGCCCATCATGAGCGCGGTGAGCGGCTCCTTGAAGAGGGCTTTGGACGCGACGGCCGTTAGGGCAACTCCGGACGCTGCCCAGATGCCGTAAGCGACACCGAGGCCCAGGCCCTCATTAAGGGCGAGGGTGAGAAACGCGAAGGCCAAGAGGTAGCCGCCGGCGACGGCGGCGTAGTAGGCGCGGACGCCAGTAGCTGCCATGCGCAGCGAGAGGGTAGCGCTGACCTCGGCAATGATGGCTCCGAGGAGGAACAGGTAAGCCATCAGGTGGCTTCTTCGAGGTTCTTGACCGCGTGCTGGGAGCCGAGTTCGACGGTGAGGACGCCGGCAATGATGAGGACGATGCCGACGCCCATGAGTGCGGTGAGGGTTTCATCGAAGATCAGCGACGACATCACGGCGGTGGTGGCGACACCGAGGGCGCCCCAAATGCCGTAGGCGACGCCCAGCGCCATGCCCTGACGCAGAACGAGAGCGAGGAGAATGAACGAGGCGATGTAGCCAGCCGCGACGAGCACGTACAGTCCGGGTCGATCGAGTGCTCCCTTCAGCGACAGCGAACCGGTGACCTCGCTGAGGATGGCCCCCGCGAGCAGTAGCCACTTGGTCATGAGTTCTCCTGGATGAGGTGGTGTGCGAGTGCTCGAATGGCGTCGGTGTCCTCGTCGGATAGGGCGATGCCGTTGCCGGCGGTGTTGAGCCAGATGCCGTCGGCCAAGAGTCGGACGCCGTGGAGGCGGGCCCGCTGGTCGGCCGGAAGGGTCTCGGGGACGTCGACCCAGGCCCCCATGCGGCTGTTCCATCGCTCGGTGAGCGGCTCGCGCAGGCGGGGGTCGGTGAACATGACCAGGTCGCCGTAGTCGAACGGCCCGTCGCAAGCCCAGTCAACGTAGGCGGCGAGGCGTTCGCTGATCGTGGGTACGTTTGGGTTGGTGGTAGCCAGGCGGGCGGCCAGATCCCGCTCGTAGCCGTCGAGGAGGTAATCGATGACGGCGGTCATCAGTGCTTCCTTGGTTGGGAAGTGGTACATCAGGCCAGCCTTAGTGATTCCTGCAGCGCGAGCTGCGGACACCAGGGAAACAGAGGCGCCAGTGCGGGCCCACGCAAGAGTGCTGGCGAGAACGCCGCCTCGCGCCGACGGTCGGTGGGCAGGTGCACTAGTACTCATATCGACAACTCTACCTACCGGTAGGGTAAGTAACAAACTCATGGTGAGCTGGGCCTCCCGAGCTGAGCGTCAGCATGCTAAGAGCGTGACCGCCCGGCACCTACGACGCCCCGGCCAAGGCGATCAACGGATGACTCGAACACCTCTGTGACTTCCGCGCGTGGGTTCCGAAACCTCATCAACTATCGCTAGGCCACTACTCAAAGCCGGCGACTTCCAGACCGCGACTACACCCTCGATTGGGATGAGCCGGTTTGCAGCGCACTGTGGGGATGGTGGTGTCCGGTATCGCCATCGTTGCTCTGGCCATTGCCACGCTGATTGATCTCGGTATCACGATCCGCAGAGAACTTCGAGGTCGAGAGTGATGCCGCGGACCCTGTTGTTCATCCCGGCCGGGGTATCGGTGCTCCTGGCTCTGGTTGCGATCTGGGGCGTTCCTGCCGCACATCTGAGTCACGGGTCGGCGCTGGCCGTCGGCTGGTCGCTGACCGCGCTGTCCGTGGTGTCAGCGGTTATGTCTGTGGTGCTCGCTCGCGAGTATTTGAGGGATCAGCGGTAGGGGTGCGCCGCCGCCGGTAACGGTCGTTACCGGCCGGGTCGACCTACCCTCTCGCACTGAAGGCTGCGCGCACCTCTTGCTGCTCCTCGGCTGTGATCCCCTGGGGCAGGATGGCCCACTGTAGGTTGTGAATGGCGTCCTCCCTGCTGAGCGGTGCCCATCCTGCCCGCGCTCTGGCCGCGTTGAACGAGACGAGGTAGGCGTCGACGACCTCGGCGGCCAGACCCGCGCCCGCGAGACGGTATGCGTCAGTGATCACACGCCCGGTGTCGTCCCCGAGATGGTGGATCAGATCGTCCGGCTTACTGCCGGACTTAGCGATCCCGAGTTCGAGCTCGGCGGCGTAGGCACCGATTTCTTTGGCTCGGGCGAGCAGCTCGGCGGCACGGTCTGAAGTGGACATTGGCTATCTCCTTGGTGGTCGGCACGTTCGATTCTGTCTTGGTGGTCCGACAAGGGCGCTACGCGGCGAGTCGATCTGTAGGAAGTCGACAGGACCTCTCGACGGCGCAGATTCGGTCGTTTTCGGCGCACCCGAACCGGTGCAGCGTCACCCGCGAGATTCCGCGGGTGACGCTGCACCGAAACTCGGAGCCGAAACCAATTTGCGCCGAAACTAGATCGGACCGTTTTTGACGTGATCCGCCGTAGACTTGGCGAAGGAGATCTCCACCAGCAAGGAGCGGTCATGGCATTGGACGTTGAGCAGCGTTGGCCCGAGTTGTTCGAGCAGCTCGACGCGAGGCAGCGGCGAGCGGTCCTGAACGCGCTGGCCGCGTCCTGGCATGAGGGGTGGGTCCCCAACCGCGAGGACGTGGAGAACCTGACGGATGAGGCCCGGGGAGCCATCGACGAAGAAGAATTTGTCCGCCGCGCGTTGGCAGCGGCTGAACGTCGCCATCCTGCCGCGGCGTCGACGGTCGCGTGAGCGAGTTCGATTCCTGGGAGTCGTACTTCTATCCAGAAACGATTGACTGGACCGGCAACGGCACACTCCGTAACAACTTCGGTCTGCGCGACGCCGACCGGCTCAGCGACATTGAGTACGCCATCACGGCGCGCGCTGCGCGCGAGTGGGCAACGACACCCCATCAAGATCTGGGGTGGGGCGAGGCGCGAGCAAAGGCGATCCATAAACACCTGTTCCACCGGATCTATGAGTGGGCGGGGGAGTACCGGACCGTTCCGATCGGCAAGGGGCAGAGCAGGTTCGCCCACCCCGATGAGATTCCGGCAGTGCTGCAAGCGGTCGAGGGATTCGTGCGTAGCCGCGAGTGGTCAGAGTTGGGCCGGGAGGAGTTCGCGCGCGATGTCGCAGTCACGTTCGCGTGGGTCAACGCGACCCACGCTTTCCGTGAGGGGAACGGACGCACAACCAAACTGTTCTTGGATGACGTTGCCCGGCAATCGCCGTGGGAGCTGCACTTCGATGAGGTGACTCCCGACTGGTGGAACGAGATCTCGGAGCGTACGACGCTGCGTGAGGATCGCCATCAGCCTGACCCGGCGCCGATGGTTCCGGTCCTTGCGGCGATCACTCACCCGCGCAGCACCGCACAGCCCGCAGGGTCATCGAGTGGTCTGTCGGCTGCGGTGAGGGCGTCGTACCCGCTGGCGCCGGGTTCTAGCGTGCCTGAGTCGCCGTCGAGCAGCCCGCGGCAGCAGGGCGGCTACCGGAACGACGAGCGCGGCCGTGGCCGGTGACTTGATCGGGTACGCCCGGGTCTCAACCAGGGACCAAGACCCGGGCAGCCAAGAGACCATGCTGCGGGCGGCGGGGTGTCGTCGCGTATTCGTCGACCACGGGGAGTCCTCGCGCACCGTCGACCGGCCACAGTGGCGCGAGTGTCTGACGTTCTTGCAGGAGGGCGACACGTTGGTCGTGCGCGCCTTGGACCGGTTGGCCGGCACTACGACGATGGCGATCCAGATCATCAACGAGCTGCACGATCGAGGTGTCAATATCAAGTCGTTGACCGAGCCGGATATTGACACCACCACGCCGATGGGGCGGGCGCTGTTCGGGATCGTGGCGGTGTTCGCGCAGTTACGGGTCGACACGATCCGGTCGAACACGCGCCTGGGTTTGGAGGCTGCCAGGGCGCAGGGCCGGGTTGGTGGTCGACCGTCGGTGATGACCCCGGACCGGGTTGACCAGGCGCGCAGGATGCGTGCCGAGGGTCTCACCTATGCGGCGATTGCTCGCACGCTGGGCGTCGGGGCCTCATCGGTCCGTCGGGCCCTTTAGAGCCTGAACGATCGGGTGGCAGGCGATCACTTGCACGTACCGGGTGGCCAGCTTGCCCGGTGTGACGACGGCTTCGTAAACGTCGTCGACGAGGAGTTGTGGAGCGTAGATGACTGCTTCTTGTTCGTCGGCCAGGCCGTCGTCCCGGTCGCCGACGTACAGCAGTCGTTCGACACGGATCTTGAGCAGCCACCCGCTGCCGAGAGAGGCGCTGCCGGTCCCGTAGGGGCAGAACTCGGGATTAGCCGCTGCGCGTGGTGACAGTGATGTGGACAGCGGTATTGGGACACGTGTCAGTACGTGCCCGGGCTGAGCCTCGCGCGCGGCTGCCGTGAAGCTGGTGCGGTGAGTGCTGGGACTCTCGCCGCGCCACACGGTTACGGGTCGGCGCAGTTGGCCGAGCGGACTTTGGATGAACCGGATGATGGCGGCCTCTGTAGGTGTCGGCTCCGTCCGCACCCATGACGTGCTGGGCTTGCTGGTGGTGTCGTGTGACTGCATTAGTTCAGCCGCGCGATCACCGGCGTCTTGGAACGCTTCACGGACGACTTCGAGGTCGGCCTGGACGGCTTCGAGTTCGTAGCCGCCGTGGATGGCTCGCATCAACCACGCGTCGGGTAACGGAACACTGAACCCAACCGCTCGGCGCACATCTTCGCGGACCAACTCGGCGCTGGGGCGCCCCCAGCTTGGAGCCCCCGGGGGAGGACTCAGGCGTGCCACCGACTCGGCTACTAGCGCCCGGCGCGACCCGATGACGGCACCGTCGCGCCTGTCCCTGGCGTCGAACCTCCTCTGATCCGCTCGACGCCGCCACCACCGGCTAGTGGACGCGTCGTAGCTGTCATCTGCCTGTCGCGCGGCATCACATAACGCACGGACGTGAAGCGTCACAGGCGAATCCGTCGGCCCGGGAGCGGAGCGCCCCACGTTGCCCGTCATGCCTTAATTGTCAGCCGTTACGGCAGGTGCCTCGCCCGTGCCACGCCGTGACCTACGGGAGCGTGCTCGCGCGGGTTTGGTTGGCTCGCTGATCCCGAGTTCGGCTAGCTGTTCGGGGGTCCATCCTGCCTTCCTTGCGGCCGCGTAAGCGGCCTGGTCGGCGGTTTGCGCGTCGGTGAGGCGCTGCCGCGCGTCGACCAGGCTCCGCACGGATTCCAGGCGCTTGTCGTTCATGACCCGCGCGGCGTTTTCGACTGCTTCTGCGTTGAATTCGCTCATGCCGATACTGTACGCGCCGAAACGGTCCGCGGCACGTTATCGGCGCACCCAAGCCCGCACCTACGGTGCGCAACGACCAAAGGCTGTGCCTGACGGAGCAAGCTAGGCATTTAGCATGGCTAAATGGGGTTCCGCGGCTGGACGCGCGGCGGAACTGGGGCCACACTGGGGTGTGGCCGGTCCCCGCTGGGGCGGGGTCGCTGCGCTGGGCCGAGGGACGGGCAAGGAAGGAGGCGGCGGGCGTGGATGGTGAGCAGGTGAGCGGTCGCCGTTTTGGGCGTCGTCGGCGGGCGAATGCGGCCGGTGGGCGTCAGCATCAGCACCAGGTGAAGGTGACACCGGAGGAGGAGGCGTTGTTGTTGCAGCGTGCGCTTGCTCAGGGTGTGACGGTGCCGCGGTTGTTGGTGGAGTCGGCGTTGGCTGCTGAGCGTGGTGAGACGGTCACGGAGCGGCGGAACGCTGCGGCGGAGTTGTTTGGTGTGCACCGGTTGTTGGGGACTATCGCGAACAACGTGAACCAGATGGCGAAGGCCACGAACGCGACGGGTGAGGTGCAGCGGGAGTTGTCCGGGGCGATGGCTGCGGTGCGCCGGGTCGCGGACCGGATTGATGCTGTTTTGGATGAGTTGGTGCGGTGATGGTGCCGTGATGCCGAACGTGACTCGTGGCGACCGCGCCGCGGGTTTGATGTGCTACTTGGTGGGCGAGGGTAAGCGCAACGAGCACACCGACCCGCACTTGGTTGCTGGTGACGGCGCGATGCTGGCGTGGCATGACGACAACCAGCTGGGTAAAGCGTCTGCGATGGCGATCGCACGTCACTTGGAACGTCCGAACAAGGTGTACGGCGTGGACGTTCAAGGCGGTCATGTGTGGCATTGCTCGCTGTCGCTTCGGGCTGATGAGGGTGAGTTGTCCGATGAGCGGTGGCAGGAGATCGCGAACGACTTTGTGAGTCGGATGGGCTTTGACGATCAGGAGGGAACCAAGGCCCCGTGCCGGTGGGTAGCGGTCCGTCACGGACTGTCGACGAACGGGAACGACCACATTCACGTGGTGGTGAACCTGGTCCGTGAGGATGGCACGAAGGCCGCGCCGTGGCGGGACTACAAGACCGCTCAGGACGCATGCCGGGAGCTGGAAAAGAAGTACGGCCTGATGCCAGTCGAGGGACCAGAGCGCGGCCTGGCGACGCGCGGTTACCACCCGGCCGAGGCCGAAGCTCAGGCCCGCTCGAAGGCACGGGCGAAGTACGACACGTGGCGCGAACAGGAGGCCAGGCAGGGACGCCAGCACCCGGTGTGGCGGCAGCTTCCCGCGGCCGAGCGTGGCGCCCGGATGAACGCGGAGCTGACCGCGGACCAGCCCCGGGTTGCGCTGGCCCGGGCGGTGCGGGGGTGCGCGGCCGCGGCTAAGGATGAGGCGGAGTTTGTGCGCCGGATGCGGCAGCAGAACTTGCTTGTTCGGCCGCGGTACGCCGATGGTGGAACGGACGTGATTACCGGGTATTCGGTGGCGGCGCGACCGGTCGCGGGTGAGCGCCCGATTTGGTACGGCGGGAACCGGTTGGGTCGGGATCTGTCGTTGCCGCGGTTGCGGTCGATGTGGGAGGACACACCGCAGGGCGCGCAGGCCGCAGCGGATGAGTGGGCGGCCGCCAAGCGCGGGAAGCGGCCGGTCGCACCGGGTCGGGAGACGCGCACACCACCGCCCGCGGTGTGGGAGAAATACCAGGCCGAGATGGCCACGCAGTTGAAGATCCTGGCGCAGACCCCACCGGGTGATCAGGCACGGTGGGCGATCGCGGCCCGGGACGCAGCGGGTGCGTTCGCGGCGTGGTCGACCAGGGTCGAGGCGACGCCGGGACCGTTGGCCCGGGCGGCGGATGAGCTGTCGAAGTCGGCGCAGACGAAGCGGCCGGTCACGGGTGTGCCGGTCCACAAGACCTCGTTCGCTGCGTCCGCGATGTTGCTGGCGGCCGCGGGCGGTAAGAACAATGCCGCGGCGCAGGCCGCGGTCATCGCGCAGCTGTTCCGGTCGGCCGCGGCGATCAGGGACATGCGCGCCGCTTCTGGCCAGGTCCGCAGACAAGCGGCGTTGGACCAGTTGATGCGTGAGGAGCTGGTGCAGGTTGCCCGGGCGTACGCACCGGCCGGTGTTGCGTCGTCGACCGTGCCCCAGTCGACGACGCACTCGGTTACCGGCGAGACGTTGACACCGGCTCAGGCGTCGTTCCCCAGCCCGATTCCGGGCCGGTTGACCCCTACGGGCGGCAACTCGCAGGCCCGGCCGACCGAGGCAGACGCGGCGCGTCGCCGGGGTCGCGGTCGCTGACCAAACCGACAAGACATAAACCGGAGTATCGTTAATTTTTCGCTACTGGTGTATAGTTATTGGTGGAGAGGCGGACTGACCGCATCGAGGAAGGCCGAAGATGAATACCACCGAATGGGCCAGCACCGCCGAGGCGTTGGACTGCATCAAGGACGAGACTCGGTCCCTGATCCACGAGCTGGGAACTGGACCGGCGTTCTCGTTCCTGGCCGGTGCGAATCTGCGAACCGGCGAAGGTCTGGCCGCGTGCACTTGGCAACTGGATGCGGTACGGGCCTTCCTGACCGGAAACCAGAGCGCGGACCGGACGCTCATCGCTGGTGAGTGCGTCGCCTACGCCGGTCGGCACACGGCCGGGTCTGAGCGCTACGAGTCGGCCCGTCGGCTCCTCTTCGAGCAGGGCGCGGCCGAGGCGTTGCCGTGGACCGGGCTCGCTTACGCTGCCCGCTGGTTGTCGGCCTACCTGACGGCCCAGCAGTGGGTGGAGAACGCGCAAGGTTTCGGTCGGGTCACCGACTTGGCCGACGCGATCACGGACGCCGATTGGGCTGAGATCCAGCGCGGTATCGGCGCATGAGTGAGGACCTGGCCCGCAGCGTCTACGAGCTACCCGCACGGCATGAGGAGAACCCGTGGTGGGCGGCGACGATCATCGATGACCACGGCAACCGGTTCCCCCTGGCCTACGAGCCGAACCCGGCCTGGGAGCCGCATGGGGACGAGCCGCGCGGTTTGTATCGCGGCAGCATCCCCGGCTCACGGCACACCCGGTTCTCATTGTCCCGGTCCCCGCAGGTCGGCAAGGCGATCATCTTCCACTTTGGGGAGGCGTACCCGGCACCCGACGCGGGGACCGCTCTGACCCGGATCAAATCGCATCCCGTCGTGGAAATCCTGCGTCACGACGACGGACCGGACGGCTCGGACTACAACCTCGCACCGTTGCGCCAGGCGTTGGAGGCCTTGGAGCGAGCAGAGGAGGCGATCAAGAGCGCCCGTTTCGAGCGGGATCGTCAGATCGAAGCTCTGCTGTCGCAGGGTGTGAAGGCTGCGACGCTGGCCCGGGTGAGTGGACTATCCCCGGCGATGGTCGGCCGGATCGGCACCTGGGGCGCGTTCCCCGGCGACGACGTGACCGCGCCGGATGCGGAAGGCCGCACACCCTGACCGAAACGGTCACGGCATGTCTACCCGCCTCATCACCACATCTGGTCGCTAACACGCGAAACTGCCCGCCCCTTCTTCTGGGGCGGGCAGTTTGCACGGAGTTCAGCGACGACGGCCGAGCTGCTTGCGTTTCGCCTTCGTTGCGGTGGTCGTCGCTGAGGGCGAGGACTTCTCCGGGCTGGTTGCTGCTGTCGCGGGTGCGCCGTAGGACACGTCTGCGCGGAGCCGGGTCTGCACGTTCTTTTCGGGCACGCCTTCGGCGCGCATCGAGTCCGCGAACTTCTCCCGCCGGTCGGCGCTGTCGTAGCTGCGGTCCGCGGCTCCTGCCGCTGTTGCGGCTGCTTTGCGGAATGCGGCTTCGTCGACGCGGCCGTTCTCGCTGTGCCATTCGGCTCGGTAGCCGAGTGTTTCTGGGCTGAGGTCGATTTCGAGGTCCTTGTCCGGGACCAGTTGCCCGTGCTCGGTTTCGTAGTAGCGCTGCTGGTCGTCTGCGACCGAGTTGCCCGTCAGGATCACGGGTATGTCGCCGTCCTCTGAGCGGTAGAGGGCCGGTCCGGCCGCCGGGTCGGCCTGGTCGGTGCTGAGGTCGTCGACCGGGCCGGTCGACGCTTCGCTGGTGCCGGGGGTGTCCATGTCGGGGTCGTTCTCGGCGTCGCGGTGCTCGGTGTGGGCTGAGTCCGCGAGATCGTCGAGGCCGTTGGCTCGGGCCATGAGCCGCTCGGCTTCCACCACGTCGGCGTCTGCTCGACCCTGCTCGGTGTCGGCGGCTTTGGTGTTGGTGGCGTCGTCGAGTTTGTCTTTCAGGCTCTCGGGGGTGTCATCGGGGGTGATCTCGACGTTCCACCGTTCCTTGACCTCACCCGCGATCAAGGCGGCGTTATCTGTGGCCCATTGCTGATCGGGCCAGGCGGTAGTGGTGCGGTAGGCCTCGACAACTTGGTCGGGTGTGGCGTTGTCCCACCAGTCGGTGCGGCGCAGCGGTTCTAGGGATGCCTGAGCGGCGCTCTGCTGGGCATCCAGGCGTGGCCCGCTCGGGGCGCTGTCGTCGCCTGCGGCAGCGCTTTGGCGGTCGTTGATCTTGGCGTGACGGCGCCTGGCCCATTGCTCGGCGGCCTGGGCGGCGGCCGCGACACCGGTTCGTATGGTGGAGTCGAATTCGTCTGCGATGCCGTCTGGCTGGTCGTGGATCTCGCTCATGGTGTTGTGCTCCTGTTCGGTTAGGCGGCGATCGGGTCGGCGTCGGTAGTGGTGGCGTGTTCCCCGGGTGCGGCGAGCCGCTCGTCGGGGAACATGCCCGGCGGGGGCGGGGTGTACGGCAGTGGTTCGCCGGTCCGGTTCTTGGAGTCGGAGTTGGCGAACGGGCCGCGAGAGTCGAGCAGGACGGCCATGTGGTGGTCGGCGTGGTCTTTCCACCACACGCTCATCCCGGTGGCTGGGTCGAGCCGGAGTTGTTCCCAGGACCGCCACAGGGCGGTCAGCCGGATCACGGCTTCGTCGTAGTCCCACCAGTTCGCGGCCCACACCGCTCCTTGCCCGGTGCCTGCGATGACGCGCCGGTAGGTCTGGATCAGGTATTCGCGCACGAACTCATCCACCGATCCGTACACCAGCGGCGGCGGCTCGTCTGGTGATGGCGCCGCCGGGGCTAGGCCGTTGACGGCTTCTTCCCACTCGTCAGTCGCGCTCATCTCAGTGGTGCTCATCGGTGTTTCCTTCCTGTTGGTCGACCTGGCGAAGCTGGGTGAAGGCGTCCGCGATCGTCGCGGCGCCGTTGGGGTCGTTGAGGGTGATGGAGGCTCGCACGTCGTGGGCGTGCGGACCGTTCATCCAGGGTTTGGTGCGGATCATGGCGGCGCGGTTACCAGAGGACAGCACCACGGCCCGGCCCTTGGGCAGCGCGGCGAGCTGCTCGACGTCCAAGATCCGCTCCCGGGTGAGCTGGCGGCTGGTCGACCGGTAGCCCTTGCCCGCGCTGATCGAGCTGGTGAGTTTGTCGTAGTCCCCGATGAGCTTGGACAGTTTGTCGAGGAAGTCCTCTTCGGAGACACCGCCGCCGTAAACCTTCACGTTGGCCGAGGACCAGAGCTTCTGCATCCCGGAGGCACCCCACACCTCAACGCCCTGCGACCAGGATTGAAGGATCGTCATGATGATGATTCCGCGAGATCCGAAGTGGGAGTAGAGATCTGGCAGGCGCCGCCAGCGGCACACGTTCGCGGCCTCGTCCAGGACACACAGCATCGGAGTAGCGAGCCGGCCGCCGGCCATTCGGGTGGCCAGGTCGGTCGCGGCTTCGGTCACGGCCACCGTCAAGGCGGTGGTCAGCGGCCCGGTGGTGCCTTCGCCTTCCATGCTCAGGGCGTACAGCGTTGAGCCGTCGCGCACGAAAGCGTGCGGGTCGAACTGTGGCCGCTCGTCGAGCTGGCCACGCTGGGCGGGCGAGGTCACCCAGGCAGCGACCGCGGGCGAGGTCAGGCAGGTAGCCATCTGCTTGGCCGTGCCGTAGACGCCGCCGCGCTGCTCATCCGGGTAGGCCATGATCCCGGCGAGCTGATCGGCCACCAGGTCGTAGGGGCTGTCACGCAGGATCTCCACCGGGGACTGGTCGTTGGGGCGGATCAGCCACCGGTACACCTCAGTGATCGGGCGCCGACCCAGGGCAGCGGCCAAGATCAGCGAGGCGAGGAGGTTTTGCGCGTCGCCGTCGAAGTACGCATCGGACTTGGCATCCGCCGAGCGTGACCCGGCGATGAAGTGCCCCGCCAGGCCGCGGGCCTTGGTGTCGTCGGTGACGTACGTCAGCGGGTTCCACCACCAGTCCGCCGGTTCGAGGGCAACCTGTTGAGGGTCGAATACCCACACCTGGCCGTGCCGTTCGCGGATCAAGCGGGTTGCGTCCAACAGGTCGCGTTTGTTGGAGGTACAGACCACCGCGCCCGGTGCGTCGAGCACAGCCGGGACCGCCCGGGAGGTCGTCTTACCGGTGCGTGGCCCCCAAATGTCCAGGTGCATGTCCTCCCACGAACCCAAGAGGGTTTCTCCGGTGCCGAGGGCGGCACCGATAGGAACCCCGGGCGAACCAGCCACGCCCAGCCGGGTCGCGGTCGCGGCCACGCTCTTGCGACGGATGCCTTCTACGTCGCGGCCACGGCCCATGTACGCCGCTTGGGTGTCAACGCGGCTGCGACGTGCCTTACGGCGCGAGCGGGACACCAGCACGAACACCGCCAGGACCGACAGCACCACGGCCAGGACCGCGGCCACGATCGTGACCGTCATGGTCCAGTGACTTTTGCCCTTGAAGGTGTTGAAGAACAGCTCGAAGGGGCTGGACGGGTCTTGCCCGGCAGTCCCGTCGATCAGGTGCCCCAGGCGCACGGCCAGGTTGACGAACCCGATCGCCAACCCGAAGCAGACGGCCGCGATCAACACCCAGATCCCGTCAGCCCCGGTGCGGGGTTGGTCCTTGCGGTTACTCGGAGAACTCATGATCCCGGCCCTTTCAGGAGCGCAGTTTGACGATGTGATCGGGGCGGGCCATCAGCACCGCCGCAGCGAGGGCGCAGCCAACCACCGCAGCCCAGCAGCAGCCCGGCCACCAGGCCGGGACCGCCGGGTCGCGCAGCTGGGGCAGCGTCAGCAGAACGGCCGCGACCACCGCGCCCGCCACAATCAGGAAGGTGGCCGCGGCGCGGCAGGACACCGTGCTGGCCAGTACCACCGCGACCGCGGAGAGCACCAGGTACAGGGCGAACGCACCGCCGGCCCATTCGATCTGCCGCAGCAGCTCGGGGTCGATGAGGTTCACGCCGCACCTTCTTGGCCCTGCCCGCCCTGGCCGATCCGGGACTGTTCGTGCCACTTCTTGTTCGTGTCGTTGACGCCACGCTCGGCGTCGGTCAGACCCACCCGCACCGGAACCCCGGGCCGGTGTCCGACTTTCAACAGGAACCAGCCACGCCCGGGCGGGTCGGTTTCCTCTCCGGTCTCTGCGTCCCATGCGCCGGGCGCAGTCCACTCCACCAGCGTTCGCTTCTCCACATCGGACAGGGCGACCGCCGTTGACAGCAAAGGCATCTCGGCCGAGGGCAACCCGGCCAGGCACACCATCCCTGCGCGCTCGACGAAGCCCTTGGCCTTCTTCACATCTTCGGGGTCGGCCAATGCTTCCAGGTCGGCCATCGTGTGGGAGATCATCACTTGCCCGACTCCGATGTTCCGGTTGAGCCGGGTCAGTCCGTCGATGCGGTCGACCATGCCCTTACCGGAGCGGATCGCCTTCCACAGCTCGTCGAGGATGATGAAGTAGTGCCGCTGCGGCTCGACCCCGGCCGCGGCCAGTTCGTTGGCGACGTTGATGGTTGCGAAGCCGCTGGACCAGCACGCCAGCAGCGCCGCCGCTTCGACGGAGTCGTCCTTTTGGTACAGGCTCGACACGTCATAGACGCACGGACGGTCCCGCCGCATCGGCACCGAGGTCTGTCGACCGAAGATCCCCCAACGACCGTCCGGGTTGGCCAGGCCGACCAGGGACCGTTCCAGGTCATCGACGCGTTCGTAGTAGGTGTCCAAGCGGCCCCGGTCGACCGCGACCGCGCGCAACGTTTCGGGGGCTTCCTTGATGACTTGCAGCATGTCGCCCATCACCGGGACGCCGTTGTGCCGCTCATCCAGCAACCGCAAAACCTCATCGACCAGGTTCATTTCGTGGTCGCTCGGCTCGCTGTGACGAACGATCGTCAGCAACGCTTCGAGCATGGTGCGCCGCCGGGCACGACTGTCGGCCAGGATCACCTCACGCGCGGACCCGCTCAGCAACCGACTGGCCGCAGACGCTTCTCCGGGGTCCAGGACGTTGATGGCACCCAACCCGGGGCCGAGTTTGATCACCTGGCCACCGATCCGTTCGATGATGTCGACGTGATCGGGTTTCAGGTCACCCAGGGCCACCGGCAGCACACCGCGTGCCGCCAGGCCCACAGCCCAACGTCGCGCCAGCGTTGACTTGCCCAGGCCGGGCACGCCCAAGATGAACGCCGAGGGGTTGCTGATGAGCTTGGCGCGTTGGAACCACGAGATCGGGTCACCGCACACCGCGGCCGATCCGTTACGGCCCGTACCCAACGGCACCCCGACCGTGGGTGCCCCCGAGGCGGCCGACCACGGCCACAACCCGCAGGTCTGCGCCGTTGAAGACCGCCACTGCGGCGGGTCCTGCAACACCACCGACGAACCGTTACCCGGCCCGCGCCAACCCCGCGGCCCGGGCCGGTGCCGCATCTCCTCACGCAGCTCGGCTTTCTCCTGCTTGCGTTCCGCGCGGGACGGGCGGGCGTCCTGCTCCTGACGCTGACGCGCTTTACGCGCTTTGCGGGTCTCCACGGTGCGCCGCAGCGACACCAGTTCTTCTGCGATCGGTTCCGCGCCCGTCTTAGCGGCGCGGCGCGTCACAGCGACCACCGCCCGTGCTCGACGCCATCGCCGGTCGCGCTCGCCTCAGCGGCCACGACCGGCACCGGCTCCACGTCCCGGCACTGCACATTGAGCGGGTCCGGCTCCCGCAGGCCAGGCAGCGGAACGTCCTCCCACCGCTGTCTGGTCAATACTGTCGCGCTGGTCTGTGACTGTTGGTTGGTCATGCGTTGGACCCTCCGATCTTGGGTGCCCGCAGGTGCCGGGATGGCACCAGCCCGAGCGGTAGAGCGGCCACGAAGGCCGAGTCTTGGGAGCCGTAGACGGGGCGAAGCTGAATCGCGGATTCCGCGCCCAGGTGCTCCACAGCGGTAGTCATGTCGTCCAAAGAGGCCGGGTCCAGGGCGGTCGCGGTCACGAGCATCGCGAACTGCCCCAGTCCTGCTCCCCCGGCTTCTTCCTCGGCCGTGGCCAGTGCGCTGCGTTGCGCGGCCAGCGCCCGACGCGAGGGCTTCTCTGAGGTGGAGGACAAGAACGAGGCGACCTTCACGTCCGCCTCGACCATCGCCTTGGCCCGTGCGCGGTCGATCGGCCGGTACAAAAAGGTCACCCGCTTACGGGCGAACTCGGCATCGGCCGACAGCAACGCCGACAGGATCGAGGACCGGACAAGACCGGTGGGGGCCTCCGTCATCTGCCATGTCACCGAGACACCCGAGTCGTGCCGGTAGTGGTCCCAGGCAGCCTCAGCCCCCACCGGACCCACGTCCTGCCACGTGATCAGAGGCGGCGACCCGTTCGCGTACGCCTGGTCGATCAGCTCGGCCACGGCCGGGTCGTAGGCGCGGCGGATGACCTCGCACAACCGCTGCGCGGACAACGGCCGGGCTGCACCGGCACCGGAGGCAATCAGGCCTCCGCACAGGCCCGGAATCCGCAACGCGAGATCCCGGGCCATCTGCTCATCGGTGCGACGTTTCCCACCGACCCGCACCTGCGAGTTGTACGTCAGCGTCACGTACGCCACCGTCGAGGCGGCAGCGGCCGGGAGGTGGTCGACCAGATCCAGCACCACCGCCTTGGCGAATTCGTCGGCGTGCGGGTCCAGCGTTGCGTGGACCTCCTGCGCCAGGCGCACGCCCGTGTCGGGTGCGGTCTCCACACACACCGACACCGCATCCAGGCCGCGTTCGTTGTCCAGGTTGCGCAGCCAGGACTCCCAACCGCCGACCCAGCCGTCGATCTGCTCTTGGTCGACCAGGCCCGCGCCGTCCGGCTCAGCGGCCAACACGATCGTGTGCTGGCGGGTACGCGGCCAGTAGATGATCGCGAACTCATCACCGTTAGGCAGCACGCCCGTACGTAGCCGCGTCGGTGCCGCCAACCCAGGAAGCTGGTTAGTGCCCCACCCCGCCTTACCCAACGGACCCGAGCGGTACGTCGTGGTCCCCGACGCCTTCGCCCGCGCGAACCCGACCCGCTCCGAGGACCGGTCGACCAGCGACTTCTGGTGCTTGTCGCGGCGCACCACCAGGAAAATCAACACCGCGATCACGGCAAACACCACCAGGCCGATGAAAACACCGGCCAGCATGATCGTGATCGTTCCGACCGCTACACCACCCAAGGCCAGGAACGTCCCGGCCTGACCCAAGCCGAACAGACCAATCGACGCAGGGCGTCGCCAGTTACCGAACGTCAATTGCTCACGATTTGTGGACATACACGTATCTCCTTATTCCTCAGTGCTTTTCTCGGCGGCGCCGCCGATGACCTTGCCGCCGGTACCGATCGCTTTGGCGCCCAACTGAGCGGCCACCACCGGCACGGCCGCCACGGCGCCGGCTTTCGCCCCGCTGCCGGCACCCTGGGTAGCCCCGGTCGCTCCGCTACCGGCACCCGGGGCAGCCCCGGTCGCCCCGTTACCCGCGGGCGAAACACCCTTAGCCGTCGAAGCGGACCGCATCGGGTTACCGCCCGACCCATTGCCGCCACGAGTGCCGGTGGCCGATTTACCGCCGGAGGTACCACCAGAACCGCCCGATGAGGAATGCCGCCCACCACCAGCACCGCGGGCACCCGACGGCATCCGGCTCGCCAAACCGGCCACTCCGGCCGCGCCCAGCAGGGCAGCCCCGCCAGTGCCGGAAGCCACGGCAGCGGCCAGCGGGTTGACGACCTTCACAATCGCCCCAAGGGCCACGATCGCCAGAGCGAACATCATCACGCCCTGCGCCAAGCGCACCGGTCCCTGACCGGACAGAGCATTGTTTTGCAGCAACTTGAAACCAGCCGCGTAGAACAGGGCCGCCGTCGGCGCGTACAGGATGAACGCGACCGTCCAGGCCAGCAGCCGTTGAAACCACTTCTTACCGATCTCGGCCTGCGTGAACGACCCCGACAACGGCAGCACACCGGCCAGAACGATCAGAATGTCCGTGCGGGCCAGCAGTAGGAGCCACTGCAACACCGAGGCCAGGAACCCGAAAAACAGGATCCCCAACGCGACCAGGGTTGTGACACCCGCCGCCAACCCAGACCAGTTATCCAGTTGCAGCAGGCTCTTGAAGGTCGCAGCCAGCGCGTCACCTGACCCCGCCGCTTTAGTGCCCAGCGCCGATTGCAGGAGCCACCGCGCCAACTCATCGGAGATCACCACACAGACACCGATGATCGTGGTCGACATCCCGACCGCGAGCATCTGATAAACGATCGCCACGAGAATGTCTTGCACGTTGCGATGGCCCGGCCGCAGCGCCATCTTCACGCCCGCGATGATGAAACCCATCACCATCATTCCCAGCGTGTAATACAGGAGGTGATCCCGAATCCAGGTGATCTCCGGGGGCGCCCAGCGCGTGTTATTGCCGGAACCAGTGGTGCCCGGGGTGCTGCCCAGCCACCAGGTCGCCGACCACTCGATGCCCTTAGCGAAAGCCTCCGCAGCCCACTCGATGCACTTATCAACCGCCTTCTCGAACGCCGAGGCAGCAGCCTCGCTGATCATGCACGTGGGCTCCCAGATGGCGCACATCAGTTGCCACCACCGATCGAGGACCAGGACGTGAACCCATCCAGTGATTGCAAGACCTGGGTGCCTCCTTGCAGCGGCATCCCGGCATCGGTCACCGGGGCCTTCCAGTCCCCGTCCTTCCACTGCAACGCCAGCGGGATCGCCGCATACCCCCCGTTCTCAAAGGAAAAGCCGATCGAGACAACCGCCGAGGAAGAGTCGTAGGAGGTCACCTTGAAAGCGGAGATCGTTCCCGACGGACCATCACTCAAAGCGGCCGGGACGAGCTGCTCAACAGCCGAATCGACATTCCCTCCGATCACCATCGCCTTGACCTGAGCAACGCCAGCTGAGCGAGGCACGGCGTTCACCATCGCCAACAGCGTTGCCGCTGCCTGCACCGCTCCGGCCGGTGAATGAGCAAAACAGGTACGGGACCCGTCGGCGTTCGTCACGCCCGGACCCAGCGTCTTAGGCGCAACGGGATACGACAGCTTCCCCCCGTTGCTGACGAACTGGTCTGCGACACCGGTCGTGGGGATGTTCTGATCGCCCGACGGCAGACCACACACCGAATCAGTCGCCGCCGTCGACGAACTCGTGCTGCTGCCCGTCGCCGGTGCGGTGGTGGCCCGGGTGTGGCTCTGACTCGGCGGGGTCGCCGCCGAGTCAGAGCCGTCGTCCCTGACGAAAAGCAGAACCGCCACGGCCACCACGATCAACACCAGCAGGCCCGCCAGCACTGCCCACGGGCTGACCGCGAACCGCGAACGAGTCGCATCATCGTTTCGGGACATATTTCAGATCCCCCGGCTCAGCCCAGGAAGCCCACGAGCGACACGGCGGCCGAGGACACCATGACGCCGCCGAGGATCCAACCGAGCTTGGAGACGTGCTCGCCCCCGTCGCCCTGGCGGCGACCGGAAACGGCCATCATCACGCCACCACCGATCAGCGCCAGAACGAAGATGCCCAGTGCGATCCACTTTCCCCAGCCCATGACCGTGGTGAAGTGGGAGAAGCCGGGCGGCTGCGAACCCGCACCCGGGTTGGGGACCGTCACCTGCGGCGCGACCGCGGCGAGGTGCTGAACCTGCTCGATGACGGCACCGGCCGTCAACGCGATAGTCGACATAATGTCTTTCCTTCCAATCGGTTTTCTTACCTGTTGTTGCGTCACGGCCGGTTGGCTCGGGACTCCTTGCGCGCCAGTCAGATCCGGGACCGGACCTTCCTGGCAAACCCTCACGGCCGCGGTCACGACGCGGCCTGCTCGAACGACTGACGACCAGGCATCGCCGCCGTCACCAACACGGGTGACTGGCTGTAGTCGACCCACACCGTGAAGCCGCCCTTGCTAGTCGGCACGAAGTACGCGGCCACCAACAACGCCGAGCTACCCACCAGCGCCGCCGACCCGGACACCTTCTGGTCCGGGATCTCCGAAGGCGACCCAAGCGCCAACTGGTCGCCAAACTCCTTGGTGCACAACGGGGTCAGCGCATCCGTCCACTTCGTGCGGTCCGCACCAGCCGTGTGGCCAAGCAACTGCACAAACCGCACAGCCGCCGCCGAGGCCGCCGCAGGAGGCGCCGAAACCGGCGCCGGGCTTGTCGGATAACTCGGCTCCGGGAGCCACGTCGACGAGGAGGTCGAGGAAGTCGTCACCGCGCCGGGGGTGTACGTCCCGGCAGGCGTCGTCGACGAAGCACCGCACCCCGCCAGCACGGCGACCGACCCCATCACGGCCGCAGCCCGCACCCAGCGGGCGCCCATCACCGCGCCCCCGCACTCGTCGACGGCGTGCCCGTCGGGGTCGATGCGATGTGGTGCATCACCCCGGTCACCGGGAAACCCGCAAAGTGGGAAACCAAGCTCCGGCCGTCCCAGTCGAAGTACCACATCGCCTGCGGAGTGTTCTGTGATGCCATCTGCACAACCCACTTCCCCGGCCCGGCCGGTTTGATGAAATTCACGACGCCCACGTGACCAGTCGGGGTGCTGCCCCAGCCCATCGAGAGAATGTCGCCAGCCGCGAGCTGCGTGATCGCTCCCTGCGGCTCAGAGATCGCCCCGGCCGGGGTGTCCTGCTTCCACAGCGTTTTGCCGACCCCACCGGACCAGGACTGCGGCGCCCACCCCTTGGCCTTCCAAAAGCGCCGCACCAACTCGGTGCACTGCCACCGCGTGCCGTGCACGTCACCGCCATTGGCGTAGATAGGAACCCCGTTCCCGCCGTACCAGCAAGAACCCGCGTACACCAGCGCCCCGTCGGCCGCGCCGCGTGAATCGCCATCGCCACACGTGGCCGCTACCCCAGCGCCGATCCCGGCTGCGCCCCCAGCGCCACCGCATCCACCTGACCCTCCGATGCCAACGGCACCGGAGTCATAGGCGTTCGCGTAGAACAGGACGTCCCCGACGTACCAGCGGGCGCCGCCGCCGCCGTACTGCAACAGCGCCGCCTCGATCGAGCCCTTCTGCTGCACCAGCTGGCGCACCAAATTGCCCGCCGAATAGATCGCATCAGAGCGGTCCATCCGGTCCGGCTTTCCCGTGTGACCCGGAGCAAGGACGCCGTACTGGTTCCACGCCTCCGGCGTAAACGCCATCGGCCCGGCCGCACCAAACACGTTCGTCGAGACCATGTGGCCGTGACCGGTCTCGATCATCCCGACCCCAGCCAGCACCGACCACGGCAACCCGTACTTGGCCGCCGCCCCCTTGTAGTCGGCCGCGTAATCCGGTGGCACTGGCAACGGCGGGTTAGCCAACGAGTTCCGTCGCGGCCAATTCCCCACCGGGGGAACCGGCAACGCTCCCCCACCAGAGCCACCAGTCGCGGACGCGCCCGGCACATCGGCAGCACCATCACACGCGGCCTGAGCTGCGTTCCAACCAGCACCGCCCGACGCCACCGTCGCAGCAATCAGTAATGGCACCATCAAGAACAGCAGCAGCGGCACCACCAGAACCAGCACGAGCTTCTTCATCGCGCGGTTCCCGCTGCCAGGACCGTCCGCAGTGCTGACGCATGCTCTCGTTCCAACGTCCACGCCGACCAGCGGTCGAGCAAGGGGACCGTCGCGGATGACGGGACAAGGAGGGTTAGCCAGGTGAGTCCCGAAACCGAGGCGGCACGGCGCCGCTCGAAGCACCACAGCAGAAATCTCAGACGCCGACGACTAACCCCGAAGATCGTGACTTCTCGACCTGTCGAGCTGAGTTCCGCGCGGGCGCCTGCCACGTCGCAGACGATGTGGGACGCCACCTCCGGGTAGACACCCGCAGCGAGAAAGACGGTGATCCGGGAGCTAGCCACGACACCCCTCCTGTCTGTTTACTACGGTAGACGTTGGGGTTATGTATACCGTCGTAGACATTGGCTTTGCAAGCGGTCTCTGGCCGGTAGGTTGAGGGGTGAACCAGGTGCAGCTAGTCCGCGGAGGGAGCCTCATGCCGTCGTCTCAGTCCTCGGGGGAGATTCCCGAGCTGGTCGAGAGCATGGAGTGGCTGCGCGACAACATCCCTAACGACAGCGGATGGCGCTATACCTGGGCCGAAATCGCGGACGGCATGACGGAGATGGGATTCCCGATCACCCGATCTGGAATCCACCACCTAGCCACCGGACGCACCAAGATCCCATCGGCGGCGACGATCTACGGACTGACCCGATTCTTCGGCGTTCCTGCTGACTTCTTCTTCAACCCGGACACCCGGGTACAAGTGCGCGAGACTCGCGAGTTGCTGGGCCGCATGCGAACGGACGACTAACTAGCTACTCGCCCGGCTGGAGATCCACTGGATCGTAGAAGCCCCCCCACACGAGCACGGTCGCTGGACTCACGCACAGATTGAGAACCTGAACGATCACCCTTGCGCTCTCCGCCGTCCAGGGGAGCTCGCACCCCACCGCGCGCACCGTGAGACGGTGCCACGCGCTTACGTCAACCGACCTCGTTTCCATCGGCGGAATGGCCTGCGCCGCAACAACACTCATCGGGGTCTCCTTGCGCCAGTCCGGGGTTGGGGAAGTCCGGACTGAGGAAACTAAAGCACGACGTAGCCAGCAAAAATACGGGTGCGGCCCATCTTTACCAAAGATTGGAAATGTCTACGAACGTAGACACCTGGCGTATAGTTACCGTATGGCGGCCAAGGTTCTAAGCAACTTCACCGAGCGTTACTGCAACCTGATTGACGCCAGTGCCTGGGCTACTCCTGACGGGCGTCTTGCCCGCCCGTCGCTGCGGGCGATGGCGTATCGCGCCCAACAGTTGGGCTATGACATATCCGTGCCGCTGCTGAATAAGTGGCGTACTGCGCCCGCCGCGAACCCCGGCGGCTACTACCTGGTCGCGCTCAGCGCGATGTTCGAGGTGTCCCCGATGATCTGGTTTGACGAAGCGACGTTCACTGCTGAGCTTCGACGTTTGACGGATCTGGCTCGTCAACGCCGCCCAACCCTGCGTCAGGGGTCGCAGCCCACAGTCGCGGCCGACTAAGGCAGAACAGCGCGAAAAGCATCAACACCACGGCCAACGTCACTCCCGCTACGGGAGGGGAGAAGACAGCGGCTAGCGCGGCGTACGCGCCGTAGCCGATCGGGATTCCTACATAGACCGCGGCCTGCGTCAGTCCCATCACCCGGCCCAGGAATCGGCGCGGAGATCGCGATCGGATCTGAGCGAACAACAGCCGTCCGGCGAACTGACACGCGACCCCCATCACCGCGGCCGCGATGAAAACTAGGACCGGTGTACCGGCGACCGAGAACAAGGCCAGCGACCCTGCCGCAGGAATGAGCGCGACCAAAGCAGCCAACGTCTTCCTTGGCATGGGCCAGTCCTTCAGAAGCGTTGCCAAGTACGCGCCACCGATGGCGCCAAGGGCAAATGCAACAGCCACGAAGCCGAACGTTTCCGCCGTCCAATGGTGCGTGCGAGCAATCACTGGCAATGCCCCGACGAGCGGAGCGGTCGCGGCCGAGTTCGCGACTGTAAGTAGCCCCAGGATCGGCATTAGACCGACTGAACGGGCTACCCCCAGGCCCGCAATCGCATCGCTCCACAGACCTTCCGAGCTGTCACGCTCCTCAGGGCGCCCCTTGGACACCCGCCCGAACAGCACGAGCGCGACAAACACCAGGCCGACCGCGACGGCCGCCGGGCCTCCGACCCACCAGGCGATGAGCAGGCCAACCACTGGCCCGGCGAGGACCTCGGCGGTTTGCATGACGACCCCAGCCATCCCGGTCAAGGAGGTCTGTTCGTCATCACGAGGGGCCATTAGGCCCGCCGCCGCGTCCAGTGCAGGTTCGTGGATGGCATCCAGCAAACCCAGGACAAGCGCCAACAGCATTAGCGCGACGATCTGACCCGATCCTGCGAGCAGAGCAAACACTGGGACTGCCGCCGCAGCAAGCACCACCCGCGCCGCCAGGGTGTAACGACCTGTCCGCCAGACACCCCAACGATCGGCCAGGGCGCCGCCGAACAGACCCAGCAGCATCTTGGGCACGGTTTCTAGGCCCAGGACAACCGGCGCAACCCACACCTGCGAAGAGGCTGACGCAGCGATCCACGCGAGACCGAAGTAAACCAGGTACGTCGAAGCCGTATCAGCGCCGAGGGCAGCGAGATACGAACCGGCGCGATCAACTTGGCGCCACGTCCCTGCCTGCTCAGCCATCGCCACCTAGACGGATCGGGAAGGCCGCCAAAGTCACGAACACGTCCTGTCGCCCTTCCGGTGCCGAGATCTCACCGTTTGGGGCACAGCGAGCCTTGAACTCCCCCATCAAGCTCAGAAGCCGTTCCTCGAACTCGGTGAGATCCTCTAAACGCATCGACAGCAGGTAGTCCCTGGCGATCGCAGCCTCCGCCCATTCCGGTGACCACTCCCCGGCCTCGACCTCACCATCGAAGCGTTCCACCCTTCGGGCGCGGCGATCGCTGGTGATTCGTTCGAGTTCGCGGATGACTAGCTCGACACGAGGGTCGGCCGCTGCTTCCTGGGTCCACTCAACTACTGGCCCTTCATGGACCGTTAGCTTCCACGTCCCCTCGGCGTCATCCTCTTCGATGTAGCCAGCGTCCCGCAACACTCGTAAGTGATGCTTGATGCTCCTGGTCGACGCCAACCGACGTAGCTCGCGCTCAGACAACGATCCGCGCAGCTCCAATGCCTCGACTAACTCGAAGCGAACGGGATTTGCCATGGCGCGGAACCGTTCGAGGTCCTCCTCGCTCACAGGTGATGCCGGGGAATCTTCCACGACCGGAGCATATTCCCCAGTGACGGTGCCGCTGTATGATGCGGCAAGGCCACGTGTGCCTGAGTTTTCGTAACCGGCGGGGGTACCCCTAGGAGACGACCCATGAAACAGAAGTTCGTCGCGGCACTGATTGCCGCCAGCGCGCTCATCGGCGTGGTTGGAGTAGGTGCCAGCACCGCTGACAGCAGTACCGTCGCCGGACGGTGCGCCATCTGTCGGTAGGCCCCAAAGCACGGTCTTCACCAAACGCTCGACCCCATCTCTCGCGCCGAGGTGGGGTCTTTCCTTGCCCGCCATGTATACTACGGTAGCCTTGCCGCGATGAGTCCTCGACACGCCACGCGTATCAGAATCAGGGCGACTACGGCCCTGCTCTGATTGGATGGGACACATGCCGCGAGCAAGCAAGGGAGACCGGGACATCATGGTCACGCGCCCACCGCGCGCCGTCGGTGACGCAATTCGACGCCGAGCGGACGAGACCGGGCTGTCCATCAGCGAATACATCGCCCATGTGCTGGCCAACGACGTTGGTCGTCCCGACCTGGCGCCCAGGGCGCAGCCCCGCGAGCAGAAGAGGCTCGACATAGCCGTATAGGGGAACGGGCGAAGCGCCCGTAGAAACACGAAAGCCGCCGTTACCAGCGGCGGCTCAGTGTTCAAGCAACTGACGTTTCGTGTGACCGGTTACCAGCCGGTCGAAGCGAATCCCAACCATCACGAAAGGCGGCTTCGTGCTGCCCACGATACCGCACGCCTACGCGCGTGCTCAACACCTGACACGCACCCCGGTGCACGACACGTTGCGGACGCACCGGCAGTGCGCACCCGAGCACGCCCGGCTCGTTGAGCTGGCCTGCCGGGCCGGGCGCACTAACCGTGACCTACTCCCCCGGCGGCACCAGGACGACCGTGGCGGCGTCGGTGGCCTGCGCACCACCGCCCCAGACGGCGCGTACGCGAAGATCCCGGCCTGGCTCTCCCGGGATCACTGGCTGTCCCGAGTGGTGCCGATCGTGGTTGCCTGCGAGGCGTACCGCCTGGCTGGCACGGTCTCCAAGGAGCTGCTGATCCGGTACCTGACGGTCCGCTCGGCGTACGCCGACCCGCTCACCGGCCGCCGCTGCATCGTGCGGCCGGACACCCTGGCCTCTGTGCTGGGGTGCAGCGTCCGCGCCGTCAAATACTGCCAGCGGGTGGCCCGGATGATCGGGCTAGAGAAGGTCATCACACCGGGGCGGATGCTCACATGGAAGGAGCGCGCCCCGTTGATGCGGGCCGGGTCCCGCCAGCGCGGTTTATCCACAGAAGTCGCGTTCACGGTGCCGTGGAGGTACCGGCGCATCTTGGGGATTTGCACCCCCCCAGGAGGTCAAGCTTTAGATAGAAACATCACTTACACACCTGGTCACCTGACGCACGAACAACCGACCGCAAGCGGTCGAAAGACGGTCGCGGCTTCGCCGCGGCGATCACCACGAAGGTGGGCGACGGTGCCGGGGCGTCGTCTGGCCGCTGAGGTGGCCTCAGCGCTGCCCTGGTGCGCCTCAGAGCCGCTAGGACGCCTCGCCCCAGCCCTGACAAGGTTCGCCGCCGCGCAGATCCCGTGGAGCGGCGCTGACGTAGTGACCGCGTTACGGTCCGCCGCGATCCGCCGTGGCCACGACTTCGAGGCACTGGCCACGATCGAGATACGCACCCGCCCCGCGATCCTGCTGGCCGGGCTGCTGCGCGACCTCGACCCCGACGCCGACCACCCCGCCCACGAACCTGCGACGACCGGTGACCCGTGGGTGACCGATCCGGTACTCGTCGACGGCGACCTCGACGAGTACGGCGAGGCCCTGCACCCCGCCCGCTGCCACGGGTCGCGGTGCGACGGCCGAGGCTGGATCGTCGAGGACCTCCTACAGGCCGGTGAAGACCGGCGCTGCCCGAACTGTCCCCCGCAGATCCGCGGGTGGCGGCCGCACTCCCCGTCCGCGGCTGCGGACGGCGAACCGCTGTTCTGACGACCGCGGTCTATCGCGGTGGCTGAGGTGGCCGACGCAGGCGGCGGCCACCTAGTAAGGCCGGGCCATCGTCGACCAGGCCGGGGATCTCAGCCAGGTAATCAGCCGCTTGCCTCTCGCTGGTTGCGACAGTGCGGACCGTTACCTCGGCTTCGTCGACGACCACGGTCAACTCAGGGATCACCACATCTCGAAGCGCCTTGCCCGTCCCCGACCGCAGAGATGGCGTCATATGGTCGCCCACGAACCAGCCGCGTCTCGTGCGATGAACACCGAGCACTGCGTCGCGCTTCGGGGAGGCGTAATACACCCACCGGCTGCGCGCACAACCCATCCGGTAGGCGAATAGCCCGGCCATCGGCCAGAACGCCACCACTAAAACCCTGGCCAGTACGACCAGCAGCATCTTCCGCGCACCGCTGCTCTTACTCGACCCGTGTCGCAGACCGGTGATCATCCACCGGACCAGCATCGGAGCATCACGCCACGACGGCGGCGGCGCACCGGCAATCGGCGGCGGCACAGGAATCTGGTTTTTCGTCATGGCGTCATTGACGCAGAGCACCACGACAATCGGCGCCCGTCCGGCCGCCCCCGTCCCCGATTTGCTTCATCGCAGGCCCCACAGCCGATTGGGGTCGGAGGCCACTGGTCGTACCTGGCCCGCGTCGACCCAGGCCGCGATGACCCGGCCCTCTGGGGTGCCGTCGTCGACCAGGCACAGCACATGCGCGCGCCAGGTGCCGGAGCGTCTGGCCCAGCCCAGCACCAGCCCCGCAGAGGGCGGCGCTAACGGGTGCCGATCATCGAGGCCGCGCACCCACACGTGCTTGACGCGGGCCGGACGCGGCCAGGTCCGCTCCGCACGTGTTTGTCCCACGCACGCCAGTATCTATCGAACACCCGTACTAATCACGGGATGATCCCAGCGACCACCGATTCGACGCCCGGCACCCGTCGCCATCGCTGCGGCGCGACCCCGGGCAAGCGTTCCACCAGGCCCGCGTCCCGCAACACCGCCAGATCCCGCTCCGGCGCTAGCGCTCCGATCCTCATCCGCAGCTGCGGCACGGTCAGCTCCTCGACCAGGGCCGCGAAAACCGCCAACCGCCGCGTCGTCGACAACGCCCGAAAAACCGCCGCCTTCGCGGCCAGGTCGTCGAGCTGAACCGCATCATCCAGCGCATTCATCACCACCGGCCCGAGGTTATGACCTTCGCGGGCGCCAACCGGCCCCAGCCGGGCCGCCGAAAGGCAAAGACGCAAGGAGGAGGGGGTGGGTCCGGGTCGGTGGTCCAGGGGGAATCCCCCGCGGAAAGCCCGAGAATCCGTGAGAAATCAGACGAAAGACAGGCTAAAACTACTAGACAGCATTGACCAACTAGACTAGACTGACAGTATCAACACGGCAGACCAACCCAGGGGAACTTACCAACCCCACCACCACCAAGGGAGCACACCATGAGCATTGACCACCAGGCCACACGCGACGCGATCAAAGACCAGGCGGCGGCGTTCATCGCCAACCCCAAGGGCTGGCCCGCTGCGATGGCGGCCCGGGCGCTGCGGCTGCGGGCAGGTCACCCCGCGTACTCCCCCACCAATCAGGCGTTGATCGTGTGCCAGTTGTGGAGCCGCTTCGAGCGTCAGGGCATGGGCGAGGGTGCTGCGTTCGATGCTGCGATCCGTGCAGCGGCCGAGGAGATCGCACCCCGGTATGTCTGGGCCAAGCGAGGTTTCACCCCGACCGGCGGCGCGTTGTCGATCTGGTCGCGGCCGGTGCCGCTGTGGATCGACCCGACCACCGGTAAGAAGGTCAGCAAGGACACCCCCGAAGCGGTCGAGCGGCGCGTCTTTCGCATCGAGCAGACTTACCGCGCCGTAGACGTGGCCGACCAGGACGGGCAGACCGGCGCGGCTGCGTTCACGGCGCCCGAGCTGCCCGAAGGCGAAGCGCGGGAGATCTTCGCGCGGCTGTCCGCATGGATCACCGATCAGGGTTGGACGGTGGAGCGGTCCGGCCGGGACATGGTGGCGAGCGGTCGCACCGTGCATGTGGCCCGGCGAATCGTGATTCACGGCGGCCTAGCCGGATGGGCGGCCGTCGAAACGCTGGCACACGAGATCGCACATGCCCTGTTGCACGGCGCCGATGATGACCGCCCCTACGCCGGAGAGCACCGCGGCGATATGGAAGCCGAGGCCGAAGCGGTGGCATTTGGTCTGCTGCGCGCGTTCGGTCACGACGAGCAGGCCCGCGGATCGGCCCGGTACGCGGCCGAGTGGACCCGCAGCCCCGAGCGGGTCGCCGCCGCCTATGAGCGCTCCTGTCACGTGCTCGACGCACTGGCCGCGGTGGCGCTGGGAACCGAAGGCGTCACGGTCGCGGCATCCGCCAAAGCGGAGAAGGCCCAAGCCAAGGCCGACAACAAAGCCCTAGCCGCCGCGCTGCGTGCGGCAGGTTTGGAGCCCAAGGGCGAGGCGTGGACCCGGGCCAAGGCAGGCGAGCCGGTCGAGCAGATCGCCGCCGAGCTGGCCGCCTAACCCGCCGCAGGCGGATCGGACCGGGCCACTACGGCCCGGTCCGGTCCGGCGAGGGGGCAGGCCCCCTCGCGCTCCCCCACCAGCGGGCCGACCCAGCGCCGGACCTGCGGCACCGGGTCGGAGCAACTCAGGGGCAATCAAGGCAAGAACGCGAGGATGAGGGGATGGGTCCGGGTCGATAGTCCAGGGGGAATCCCCCGCGGAAAGCCCGAGAATCCGGCGAGAAATCAGACGAAAGATCGGCTAAAACTACTAGACAGCATTGACCAACTAGACTAGAATGACAGTATCAACACGGCAGACCAACCCGGGGAACTTACCAGCCCCACCACCAAGGGAGCACACCATGAGTTGGACCGCAGCAAAACTCAGCACGGACCGTCGCGAAGCGATCGCGCGAGCTGCCCGGGCCGTTACGCGCCTGGCCGCTGACACGCAGGCCAAGCAGGAAGCGCACCAGCAGAACTCGATTGTGAACGACGTGTGCGCATTCACTGACCTAGAGGCATGGGATGCCGTGGCGGTGTTGGAGGGGTTGGTGTTGAGCCGGGGTCTTGCCACCAGCGCGCAGATCGAGGCCGACCGGCGAGCGTGCCGCTTCACCGCACCCGCTCCGCAGGCACCGGTCGAGGAGCTGGACCCGATGCGCCGGGAGTGCGAGGAGTGCGGAGCCGAACCCGGCCGGGACTGCGGACCGTTCTGCACGGGCCAAGACCAGGCGATCGGCCAGTAACGCGAGGCCGAGGAGAGCACCGGCCCCCCGGTGAGCCACGAGAGCGAACCGGGGGGACGGCATCAACACGGCGACCGGTTACCACGCCGGACGCACACCATGAGTCTACGAGGACAGGAAGCACACCAGATGGACGCTCAGAAGCCCACAGCAACACTGACCGAGGTATGGCGCACCCTCGACGAGCTGGTCGCGGCCGTGCGCGCCGCAGACGGCGACCGATACCGGGAGCTGCTGAACCAGGCCGAGCGGCAAGAGATCACCGAGGAGCAGATCCGCGACGCCCATGCCTGGGCTATGCGGACACCCAGCGCGCTACAGCTACACCCCGCGGACTTCGACTGGCGCGGAAGGACGGTGAAATAGAGCAAAGAACTCGTAGACAGTATTGACCAACTAGGCCATAATTAGAGCATCAACACGGCAGACCAACCACCACAACTAAGGAGCACACCATGAGCTACATCACCCGCACCGGCAACCTGGCCGCAGCGCCGGAGTTGCGCGAAGGAATCAATGGCCCGTACACCTTCGCCCGCGTGATCGTCACCGACCGGATCAAGGACGATGACGGCGCTTACAGCGATGGTCCCGCGATCGGCTACGACGTGGCCGTGTCCGGTTCCCAGGCCGTCAACCTCGTCGAGGCCGCGAAGGCCTCCGGCAACATCCGGGTCACGTTCAGCGGCCGGTACCGGGTCAGTGAGTACCGCAGCGAGAACGGAACGCGGTTGCAGCACGAGGTACGCGCCGAGGAGATCGGCGTGAGTCTGCGAGGGCAGCGCGTGACGATCACCAAGGGCACCGCGGCCGTGGCTGAGGACGAACCGCCGTTCTAAGAGGACCGCGACAGATGGCGGGGGAGTGGTCCAGGTGGCTCGCTTCCCCGCCGCACCGCATGATGACAGCCGCCAGCCGAAACCAGCAGCAGGAGTAGACGAATGAGCACCAGCCGACCAGCTCCGATCGTGGGAGATCTGAGCCTGACCACCGAGGACGGCGCGACCCTGAGCGCCCGCACCGATGTCGGACTAGCCGAGGCATGGGTACGTCACACGCTGGGCCGGCAGTGGGACCAGCTCACCTACGGCGAGCAGACCCGCCAGGTCAGCGAGGCGCTAGCTGAGCTGCGCCGGGCGCACAGTCAGAGCGCGTCATGAGCGCCCGGATCATCACCTTGTGCAACCAGAAAGGCGGGGTCGGCAAGAGCACCACGACCTTCCAGTTGGCCCGGGCGGCCGTGTTGCGTGGTCGCCGCGTGCTGGTGGTCGACAACGACCCGCAAGGCAATCTGACAACGGTCGCGGCCGAGAAGGAAGTCGAGGAGGACCAGGCGGGCCTCGCGGACGCCCTCAGCAGTCGAGCGGACGAGGCGATCAAGGACGTGATCGTTGCCGGGGTCTGGCCCGGCATGGACGTGGTGCCCACCAGCGGCGCCACCCTGGGATCAGTACGTGACGAGCTGGTGATCGCTGGCGCGGGCCGCGAAGGCCGGTTAGCGCGAGCCCTGGCCGAGGTAGTCGACGAGTACGACCTGATCCTGATCGACTGCGCGCCCAGCTTGGATCAGCTCACGATCAACGGCCTGACGGCCGCCGACGGCGTTCTCGTGGTCACGCACTCAAAACTGTTCAGCAGCAACGGACTTGGGCAACTGCTGACCACCATCGATGAAGTACGCACCTACTACAACGCCGGTCTGATCGTGGCCGGAGTGCTGGTGAACCAGCACGAGGAACGCACGGTCAGCGGTAAGACCTGGGTTGAGGAGTTGAACGCCGCAGCAGATACGCGGGGTCTACAGGTGCTCGATCCTCCCATTCCCAAGCGAGTAGTGATCTCTGATGCCACCGAGGCCGCGCGCGGCCTCGATGAGTGGGGGACGCCCGAGGCGGCCGCGATCGGCCAGATTTACGCCCACCACCTGACCGCAATCGAAGGAGCCTGGACATGAACCGCCCCGCACCCCGCAAATCGACCCTGGCCGGATCAACACCGGTAGCCCCGCCACCGGCTCCGGAGACCGCCGCGGCCCCCGCACCAAGTGCGCCCAAGCGGGCGGTCACGAAAACCTCGAGTTCAGCAACGGCACCGCGCAAGGCTGTAGCGGCTGCCGCGGACACGACCCGGATTGGGATCTACCTGACACCAGCCGAATTCGACAACGCCAAGGCCGCTTACCTGGCCGACTGGACCAACGGGGGAGAGGCCGACACCTTCGGACGGTGGATCGGTGCCGCGATCGACACCTACGCCGCACGCACCCCCAAACAGCGCTCCGGTGCACAACCGCGAGGCCGCGCCGATGAGCGCACCGGCGCGACCCGCTCATTCCTGGTCCCGACCGAGATCCTCGAACGGATGCGGGCCGCGATCACCGCCGATCGGTCCGCCGGACGCTGGCCCTCCGACAGCGCATGGTGCGGCGAAGCGATCGCATACAGCGTCGAGGAAGCCCGCGACCGCAACGGCGGCGACCTACCCACCCCGCCGCCACGGCTGCCGAACCGACTCGTGCGCTGAATGACCTCACACACCTACTAGACCACCGTGACCAACTAGACCAAGGAGCACGCCATGAGCGACGTTGATCCGCAGCACCAGGCCGTGAAAGACGCTGCCGTCCTCCTCAAAGCCGAGCGGTACTGGCAGCGCGGCCCGGAAGCGCAAGAGCATTACCTCAACGACGTGACCGAGCTGGCCCGCGAGGTCGCGTTCATACTCACCCAAGCAGGCGTCACATGGGAGGACGTGGCAGGCAGTGTCAGGGACGCCACCGGCACCATCGGGCAGCTGCTCGCCCTCGACCCCAGCGGACGCCTCGAATACGCCCTCACATCGGCGGTCGATCGCAGGATCGGCAAACCGCAACTCCGAGTAATTGACCAGTGACTATCTAGCCAGCATTGACCAACTAGACTAGACTGACAGTATCAACACGGCAGACCAACCCCGGGGAACTTACCAGCCCCACCACCAAGGGAGCACACCATGAGCATTCAGCACAGCAACACCTACATCGTGAAGGTCACCGACACGGACGAGGACGGATCGGAGGAGGTCTGGTTCGTTGGTCCCCTCGGCGCTGATGAGGCCGACCAGATGGCCGATGCGCTCGAATGCGATCCCAACGTTGGCCATCTCGGCCCGTTCCGGCGGCGCCGTGAGTGCTGCGTCGAGGACCTCTATTCCGCCAATAACTGCCGCACCGTGCAGCCGTAGGGACGTCGGGACACCGACTCCCTCTACTAACCCCAACCAGTGGTGGCCTGGCCAGCGAGGCAACGCTGACCAGGCCCGGATCGAGATAGGAGCTCGAACCATGAACAACTTTACGAACCTCGCGGGCAGCGCGACTCCGGGTCCAGGCGTACCAGCCGGAGAAGCCGCATTCGAGCACGTGATGAGCTGGTGCATCTGGCTCGCCAGCGTGCTGGCGGTCCTTTCAGTAAGCCTCTGGATCATCCGGTCTTGCTGGCAGCGCGGGAGTTTGGCGCCCTACACACTGACCGAGCGCACACCCAAGAGTGAAAAGCCCGCGGTGGTCAGGTCGAAGAGTGAAAAGCCCGCGGTGGTCAGGTCGAAGAGTGAAAAGCCCGCGGTGGTCAGGTCGAACCCAGAGCCTGAGGCAGTTCAAATTCTCCGGCGGAGCGCGCGGACGGGCGCAGCCAGCACCCTCCTGCGCCTGCTGAACGGGGACCTCGATGCGGGCCGTCGGGATCGTGTGAATCGTGTCTGTGAAGCCATCATCAACGCGGCCACCAGCTTTGAGGACATTCCCCCGACTCTGAGGGCTGAAGTGACAGACGACGGGACGACACCCGCTCAGGATTACGGCAAGATCCTCGACCTCGCGAGCAATGACATTGACGCGATGGTGCGGGACGAAGCGAACACCGTCATTGACCAGATTCGGGCGTTGCGCCGGTACGCCGAGCAATGGGCGGCGACCAGCGCGGACCTTACTGTCGGTGCAAGAGGCCAGACTGGGGGGAGTGGATCAAAGAAGAAGAGCTGGGCGCGCGGGACGAAGGAGAAGGGCTGATGGTGACGGACGAGGATCACGTCGGCACAGGGTCCGGTCTGAGCGCGGCTGAGGAAGTCGCGATCACGGTCCGGGCGTGGGTGCTGGGCATCTGCGCTGTCCTAGCGTTCGTGGCGGCGGTCGCCGCATTCGCGAGCCAGGCATTGCATAGCTCGGCTGGTTGGATCGCGGTCCCGGGTTACACCGCTTTCGCCGGGCGGAGGCATCTGTTGAATCAGCTCCCGCATCGGCCCGAGCCGCGATCAGCCCTCACGTCAGCGGCGTGGCCGGTAATAGACGCCGCACCAGCGGCGGCCGCAGCCTTCATCTGCGCCGGGTCTAGCAACTTCTGGGCGCTGGGTCTGCTCGCCGTGGTGTTCGTAGGGTTCGAGGTCGTGCGGTTCCCGCGGCGTACCTCCCAAGACGAGCATGCGTCATGATCTGCGAACCTTGCCGCGAGCCGCACATCGCAGCCGATTGCATCGATACCAAGGCGGGTCGGACGGGACCTCAGCGGGTCTGTTACTGCCAGCACAAACCTCGCCAGAACGGAGACCAGTGATGGGTGCCGATAGGCCAGTGTTCGCAGTGAAGGGGTTGCCTATCGACGAACGCGACACCTACCTCTCGATTCGTGAGGGGGATCAGTTCGAGGCCGGAGTCAACAGTCGGGGGCAGCTAGTCATCAGGGTGCTCTCGACTAACGAGGAGCACCAGGCGCTGCGGATGGATTCAGCGGGCGAGTGGTCGGTCATACCGAGTTGGATCGCTTTTGATGCCGACCACGCCAACACCGGGACATTGATCGATGGGCTGATCGAGGCCCTCACACAAGCGCGGAACTCGTAGGGAAGGTGGGAGCAAATGCGAGCGAACATGATCGTCGCGGACCTGTCGGCGCTGCTGGTCTACTGGATGTTTGAGGCTGGCCCCACGGGTTTGCAGGCTCATCCCAGTCGAGGGTGTAGACGGGGTCTGAACCCGCCGGTCTCGAGCAGGCTCCTGGCGATGTAGTTGGTGAGGTTGCGGAACCCAAGAGCACTGCCGCGGAGGTGTTCGAGGCGGCCGTTGATCGCCTCGGTCGGACCGTTGGACGTGCCGGGGCGGTCGAAGTAGGCGAGCACGTCGTCGGCGCGCTTCCTCAGCGTCCGGCCGAGTGTGGTGAGTTCGACCAGCGCCCTCGGGACACCGCTGCTGATCGAGGCAATCAGGTTGGCCATGAGCTCGCGGCCGTGGTGGCGGTCTTCGTGGCGGTAGGCGGCGATCATCCGCTGGTAGATCCCCCAGGTCGCCTCGACCTCGACATGCTCCTCGGCCCCGAACAACGTGCGGAGTCGAGCGGCCTGCTTGTCGGTCAGCAGCTCGGCGCCGGTGTGCAGGGTCCGCCGCGCGGCATACAGCGGGTCGCCCTTCATCCCGCGGTGGCCGTGGATGGCCTGCTGCACCCGGCGCCGGCACCGGTCGAGCGCGTCCCTGGCGAGGCGGACGACGTGGAACGGATCCATGACCGCCACCGCGTCGGGGAGCTCCTCGGCGGCGGCGGTCTTGAAGCCGGTGAACCCGTCCATCGCGACGACCTCGATCCCGTCGCGCCAGGTGTCGGGTCGGGCGGCGAGCCAGGTCTTGAAGGCCTCCTTCGAGCGACCCTCGACCATGTCCAGCAGCCTGGCGGGGCCGGTCTTGTCGCGGATCGGGGTCAGGTCGATGATCACGGTGACGTACCTGTCGCCGCGCCTGGTGTGCCTCCAGACGTGCTCATCGACGCCGATGACCCTCACGCCGTCGAAGCGGGCCGGGTCGTCGATGAGAACACGTCGGCCTTCAGCAAGCACGGCGTCGTTGGCGGTGTCCCAGGCGACGTCGAGTCCCTCGGCGATCCGGGTGACGGTGAGGTGCTGCACGACCAGCGCTTCGAGCGCCCACCGCAGCCCACGGCGCGAGAGCTTCGACCGCGGCTCGGCCGCACGGGTGGTGTCTTGGCGCCACACGTGCCCGCAGCCGGTGCAGCGGTAGCGACGCACCGCGACCTCCAACACCGTCGGTCGCCACCCCAGCGGCTCGTGCGCGAGCCGACGGATCACGGTGTCCCGAGCAGCGCCTTCGGCGCCGCAGCGTCGACACCACTCGTCCGGGGTCAGGACTCTGCAGGCGAGCACCGCGCGGTCGGGCTCGAGGCGCTGGCCGGTCACGACGAGGTCGAGTTCGTCGAGTCGGCAGAACGTTGTCAGGTCCGGGCGAGCGAAGCGGGCCCGAGCGGTAGCGACAGGCAACGACGTCAGACCTCCGGATGTCAGGCGTGGAACGTCATCTTCCGAAGACCTCGACCACGATCTAGCCACCGTCGCGCCGGAGTCGCTTCGATCAACGAGTACACCTCATCAGAAGCCCGTTGCCAAGGCCTTGCTCCGTTGTGAGCGACGACGTCGTGGGGATGGGGATCTCAGTCAGTGCAGGGCGCCGAGCTCGACGAGAAGAACGCCGGCGATGATGAGTGCGATGCCGCCCATCATGAGCGCGGTGAGCGGCTCCTTGAAGAGGGCTTTGGACGCGACGGCCGTTAGGGCAACTCCGGACGCTGCCCAGATGCCGTAAGCGACACCGAGGCCCAGGCCCTCATTAAGGGCGAGGGTGAGAAACGCGAAGGCCAAGAGGTAGCCGCCGGCGACGGCGGCGTAGTAGGCGCGGACGCCAGTAGCTGCCATGCGCAGCGAGAGGGTAGCGCTGACCTCGGCAATGATGGCTCCGAGGAGGAACAGGTAAGCCATCAGGTGGCTTCTTCGAGGTTCTTGACCGCGTGCTGGGAGCCGAGTTCGACGGTGAGGACGCCGGCAATGATGAGGACGATGCCGACGCCCATGAGTGCGGTGAGGGTTTCATCGAAGATCAGCGACGACATCACGGCGGTGGTGGCGACACCGAGGGCGCCCCAAATGCCGTAGGCGACGCCCAGCGCCATGCCCTGACGCAGAACGAGAGCGAGGAGAATGAACGAGGCGATGTAGCCAGCCGCGACGAGCACGTACAGTCCGGGTCGATCGAGTGCTCCCTTCAGCGACAGCGAACCGGTGACCTCGCTGAGGATGGCCCCCGCGAGCAGTAGCCACTTGGTCATGAGTTCTCCTGGATGAGGTGGTGTGCGAGTGCTCGAATGGCGTCGGTGTCCTCGTCGGATAGGGCGATGCCGTTGCCGGCGGTGTTGAGCCAGATGCCGTCGGCCAAGAGTCGGACGCCGTGGAGGCGGGCCCGCTGGTCGGCCGGAAGGGTCTCGGGGACGTCGACCCAGGCCCCCATGCGGCTGTTCCATCGCTCGGTGAGCGGCTCGCGCAGGCGGGGGTCGGTGAACATGACCAGGTCGCCGTAGTCGAACGGCCCGTCGCAAGCCCAGTCAACGTAGGCGGCGAGGCGTTCGCTGATCGTGGGTACGTTTGGGTTGGTGGTAGCCAGGCGGGCGGCCAGATCCCGCTCGTAGCCGTCGAGGAGGTAATCGATGACGGCGGTCATCAGTGCTTCCTTGGTTGGGAAGTGGTACATCAGGCCAGCCTTAGTGATTCCTGCAGCGCGAGCTGCGGACACCAGGGAAACAGAGGCGCCAGTGCGGGCCCACGCAAGAGTGCTGGCGAGAACGCCGCCTCGCGCCGACGGTCGGTGGGCAGGTGCACTAGTACTCATATCGACAACTCTACCTACCGGTAGGGTAAGTAACAAACTCATGGTGAGCTGGGCCTCCCGAGCTGAGCGTCAGCATGCTAAGAGCGTGACCGCCCGGCACCTACGACGCCCCGGCCAAGGCGATCAACGGATGACTCGAACACCTCTGTGACTTCCGCGCGTGGGTTCCGAAACCTCATCAACTATCGCTAGGCCACTACTCAAAGCCGGCGACTTCCAGACCGCGACTACACCCTCGATTGGGATGAGCCGGTTTGCAGCGCACTGTGGGGATGGTGGTGTCCGGTATCGCCATCGTTGCTCTGGCCATTGCCACGCTGATTGATCTCGGTATCACGATCCGCAGAGAACTTCGAGGTCGAGAGTGATGCCGCGGACCCTGTTGTTCATCCCGGCCGGGGTATCGGTGCTCCTGGCTCTGGTTGCGATCTGGGGCGTTCCTGCCGCACATCTGAGTCACGGGTCGGCGCTGGCCGTCGGCTGGTCGCTGACCGCGCTGTCCGTGGTGTCAGCGGTTATGTCTGTGGTGCTCGCTCGCGAGTATTTGAGGGATCAGCGGTAGGGGTGCGCCGCCGCCGGTAACGGTCGTTACCGGCCGGGTCGACCTACCCTCTCGCACTGAAGGCTGCGCGCACCTCTTGCTGCTCCTCGGCTGTGATCCCCTGGGGCAGGATGGCCCACTGTAGGTTGTGAATGGCGTCCTCCCTGCTGAGCGGTGCCCATCCTGCCCGCGCTCTGGCCGCGTTGAACGAGACGAGGTAGGCGTCGACGACCTCGGCGGCCAGACCCGCGCCCGCGAGACGGTATGCGTCAGTGATCACACGCCCGGTGTCGTCCCCGAGATGGTGGATCAGATCGTCCGGCTTACTGCCGGACTTAGCGATCCCGAGTTCGAGCTCGGCGGCGTAGGCACCGATTTCTTTGGCTCGGGCGAGCAGCTCGGCGGCACGGTCTGAAGTGGACATTGGCTATCTCCTTGGTGGTCGGCACGTTCGATTCTGTCTTGGTGGTCCGACAAGGGCGCTACGCGGCGAGTCGATCTGTAGGAAGTCGACAGGACCTCTCGACGGCGCAGATTCGGTCGTTTTCGGCGCACCCGAACCGGTGCAGCGTCACCCGCGAGATTCCGCGGGTGACGCTGCACCGAAACTCGGAGCCGAAACCAATTTGCGCCGAAACTAGATCGGACCGTTTTTGACGTGATCCGCCGTAGACTTGGCGAAGGAGATCTCCACCAGCAAGGAGCGGTCATGGCATTGGACGTTGAGCAGCGTTGGCCCGAGTTGTTCGAGCAGCTCGACGCGAGGCAGCGGCGAGCGGTCCTGAACGCGCTGGCCGCGTCCTGGCATGAGGGGTGGGTCCCCAACCGCGAGGACGTGGAGAACCTGACGGATGAGGCCCGGGGAGCCATCGACGAAGAAGAATTTGTCCGCCGCGCGTTGGCAGCGGCTGAACGTCGCCATCCTGCCGCGGCGTCGACGGTCGCGTGAGCGAGTTCGATTCCTGGGAGTCGTACTTCTATCCAGAAACGATTGACTGGACCGGCAACGGCACACTCCGTAACAACTTCGGTCTGCGCGACGCCGACCGGCTCAGCGACATTGAGTACGCCATCACGGCGCGCGCTGCGCGCGAGTGGGCAACGACACCCCATCAAGATCTGGGGTGGGGCGAGGCGCGAGCAAAGGCGATCCATAAACACCTGTTCCACCGGATCTATGAGTGGGCGGGGGAGTACCGGACCGTTCCGATCGGCAAGGGGCAGAGCAGGTTCGCCCACCCCGATGAGATTCCGGCAGTGCTGCAAGCGGTCGAGGGATTCGTGCGTAGCCGCGAGTGGTCAGAGTTGGGCCGGGAGGAGTTCGCGCGCGATGTCGCAGTCACGTTCGCGTGGGTCAACGCGACCCACGCTTTCCGTGAGGGGAACGGACGCACAACCAAACTGTTCTTGGATGACGTTGCCCGGCAATCGCCGTGGGAGCTGCACTTCGATGAGGTGACTCCCGACTGGTGGAACGAGATCTCGGAGCGTACGACGCTGCGTGAGGATCGCCATCAGCCTGACCCGGCGCCGATGGTTCCGGTCCTTGCGGCGATCACTCACCCGCGCAGCACCGCACAGCCCGCAGGGTCATCGAGTGGTCTGTCGGCTGCGGTGAGGGCGTCGTACCCGCTGGCGCCGGGTTCTAGCGTGCCTGAGTCGCCGTCGAGCAGCCCGCGGCAGCAGGGCGGCTACCGGAACGACGAGCGCGGCCGTGGCCGGTGACTTGATCGGGTACGCCCGGGTCTCAACCAGGGACCAAGACCCGGGCAGCCAAGAGACCATGCTGCGGGCGGCGGGGTGTCGTCGCGTATTCGTCGACCACGGGGAGTCCTCGCGCACCGTCGACCGGCCACAGTGGCGCGAGTGTCTGACGTTCTTGCAGGAGGGCGACACGTTGGTCGTGCGCGCCTTGGACCGGTTGGCCGGCACTACGACGATGGCGATCCAGATCATCAACGAGCTGCACGATCGAGGTGTCAATATCAAGTCGTTGACCGAGCCGGATATTGACACCACCACGCCGATGGGGCGGGCGCTGTTCGGGATCGTGGCGGTGTTCGCGCAGTTACGGGTCGACACGATCCGGTCGAACACGCGCCTGGGTTTGGAGGCTGCCAGGGCGCAGGGCCGGGTTGGTGGTCGACCGTCGGTGATGACCCCGGACCGGGTTGACCAGGCGCGCAGGATGCGTGCCGAGGGTCTCACCTATGCGGCGATTGCTCGCACGCTGGGCGTCGGGGCCTCATCGGTCCGTCGGGCCCTTTAGAGCCTGAACGATCGGGTGGCAGGCGATCACTTGCACGTACCGGGTGGCCAGCTTGCCCGGTGTGACGACGGCTTCGTAAACGTCGTCGACGAGGAGTTGTGGAGCGTAGATGACTGCTTCTTGTTCGTCGGCCAGGCCGTCGTCCCGGTCGCCGACGTACAGCAGTCGTTCGACACGGATCTTGAGCAGCCACCCGCTGCCGAGAGAGGCGCTGCCGGTCCCGTAGGGGCAGAACTCGGGATTAGCCGCTGCGCGTGGTGACAGTGATGTGGACAGCGGTATTGGGACACGTGTCAGTACGTGCCCGGGCTGAGCCTCGCGCGCGGCTGCCGTGAAGCTGGTGCGGTGAGTGCTGGGACTCTCGCCGCGCCACACGGTTACGGGTCGGCGCAGTTGGCCGAGCGGACTTTGGATGAACCGGATGATGGCGGCCTCTGTAGGTGTCGGCTCCGTCCGCACCCATGACGTGCTGGGCTTGCTGGTGGTGTCGTGTGACTGCATTAGTTCAGCCGCGCGATCACCGGCGTCTTGGAACGCTTCACGGACGACTTCGAGGTCGGCCTGGACGGCTTCGAGTTCGTAGCCGCCGTGGATGGCTCGCATCAACCACGCGTCGGGTAACGGAACACTGAACCCAACCGCTCGGCGCACATCTTCGCGGACCAACTCGGCGCTGGGGCGCCCCCAGCTTGGAGCCCCCGGGGGAGGACTCAGGCGTGCCACCGACTCGGCTACTAGCGCCCGGCGCGACCCGATGACGGCACCGTCGCGCCTGTCCCTGGCGTCGAACCTCCTCTGATCCGCTCGACGCCGCCACCACCGGCTAGTGGACGCGTCGTAGCTGTCATCTGCCTGTCGCGCGGCATCACATAACGCACGGACGTGAAGCGTCACAGGCGAATCCGTCGGCCCGGGAGCGGAGCGCCCCACGTTGCCCGTCATGCCTTAATTGTCAGCCGTTACGGCAGGTGCCTCGCCCGTGCCACGCCGTGACCTACGGGAGCGTGCTCGCGCGGGTTTGGTTGGCTCGCTGATCCCGAGTTCGGCTAGCTGTTCGGGGGTCCATCCTGCCTTCCTTGCGGCCGCGTAAGCGGCCTGGTCGGCGGTTTGCGCGTCGGTGAGGCGCTGCCGCGCGTCGACCAGGCTCCGCACGGATTCCAGGCGCTTGTCGTTCATGACCCGCGCGGCGTTTTCGACTGCTTCTGCGTTGAATTCGCTCATGCCGATACTGTACGCGCCGAAACGGTCCGCGGCACGTTATCGGCGCACCCAAGCCCGCACCTACGGTGCGCAACGACCAAAGGCTGTGCCTGACGGAGCAAGCTAGGCATTTAGCATGGCTAAATGGGGTTCCGCGGCTGGACGCGCGGCGGAACTGGGGCCACACTGGGGTGTGGCCGGTCCCCGCTGGGGCGGGGTCGCTGCGCTGGGCCGAGGGACGGGCAAGGAAGGAGGCGGCGGGCGTGGATGGTGAGCAGGTGAGCGGTCGCCGTTTTGGGCGTCGTCGGCGGGCGAATGCGGCCGGTGGGCGTCAGCATCAGCACCAGGTGAAGGTGACACCGGAGGAGGAGGCGTTGTTGTTGCAGCGTGCGCTTGCTCAGGGTGTGACGGTGCCGCGGTTGTTGGTGGAGTCGGCGTTGGCTGCTGAGCGTGGTGAGACGGTCACGGAGCGGCGGAACGCTGCGGCGGAGTTGTTTGGTGTGCACCGGTTGTTGGGGACTATCGCGAACAACGTGAACCAGATGGCGAAGGCCACGAACGCGACGGGTGAGGTGCAGCGGGAGTTGTCCGGGGCGATGGCTGCGGTGCGCCGGGTCGCGGACCGGATTGATGCTGTTTTGGATGAGTTGGTGCGGTGATGGTGCCGTGATGCCGAACGTGACTCGTGGCGACCGCGCCGCGGGTTTGATGTGCTACTTGGTGGGCGAGGGTAAGCGCAACGAGCACACCGACCCGCACTTGGTTGCTGGTGACGGCGCGATGCTGGCGTGGCATGACGACAACCAGCTGGGTAAAGCGTCTGCGATGGCGATCGCACGTCACTTGGAACGTCCGAACAAGGTGTACGGCGTGGACGTTCAAGGCGGTCATGTGTGGCATTGCTCGCTGTCGCTTCGGGCTGATGAGGGTGAGTTGTCCGATGAGCGGTGGCAGGAGATCGCGAACGACTTTGTGAGTCGGATGGGCTTTGACGATCAGGAGGGAACCAAGGCCCCGTGCCGGTGGGTAGCGGTCCGTCACGGACTGTCGACGAACGGGAACGACCACATTCACGTGGTGGTGAACCTGGTCCGTGAGGATGGCACGAAGGCCGCGCCGTGGCGGGACTACAAGACCGCTCAGGACGCATGCCGGGAGCTGGAAAAGAAGTACGGCCTGATGCCAGTCGAGGGACCAGAGCGCGGCCTGGCGACGCGCGGTTACCACCCGGCCGAGGCCGAAGCTCAGGCCCGCTCGAAGGCACGGGCGAAGTACGACACGTGGCGCGAACAGGAGGCCAGGCAGGGACGCCAGCACCCGGTGTGGCGGCAGCTTCCCGCGGCCGAGCGTGGCGCCCGGATGAACGCGGAGCTGACCGCGGACCAGCCCCGGGTTGCGCTGGCCCGGGCGGTGCGGGGTGCGCGGCCGCGGCTAAGGATGAGGCGGAGTTTGTGCGCCGGATGCGGCAGCAGAACTTGCTTGTTCGGCCGCGGTACGCCGATGGTGGAACGGACGTGATTACCGGGTATTCGGTGGCGGCGCGACCGGTCGCGGGTGAGCGCCCGATTTGGTACGGCGGGAACCGGTTGGGTCGGGATCTGTCGTTGCCGCGGTTGCGGTCGATGTGGGAGGACACACCGCAGGGCGCGCAGGCCGCAGCGGATGAGTGGGCGGCCGCCAAGCGCGGGAAGCGGCCGGTCGCACCGGGTCGGGAGACGCGCACACCACCGCCCGCGGTGTGGGAGAAATACCAGGCCGAGATGGCCACGCAGTTGAAGATCCTGGCGCAGACCCCACCGGGTGATCAGGCACGGTGGGCGATCGCGGCCCGGGACGCAGCGGGTGCGTTCGCGGCGTGGTCGACCAGGGTCGAGGCGACGCCGGGACCGTTGGCCCGGGCGGCGGATGAGCTGTCGAAGTCGGCGCAGACGAAGCGGCCGGTCACGGGTGTGCCGGTCCACAAGACCTCGTTCGCTGCGTCCGCGATGTTGCTGGCGGCCGCGGGCGGTAAGAACAATGCCGCGGCGCAGGCCGCGGTCATCGCGCAGCTGTTCCGGTCGGCCGCGGCGATCAGGGACATGCGCGCCGCTTCTGGCCAGGTCCGCAGACAAGCGGCGTTGGACCAGTTGATGCGTGAGGAGCTGGTGCAGGTTGCCCGGGCGTACGCACCGGCCGGTGTTGCGTCGTCGACCGTGCCCCAGTCGACGACGCACTCGGTTACCGGCGAGACGTTGACACCGGCTCAGGCGTCGTTCCCCAGCCCGATTCCGGGCCGGTTGACCCCTACGGGCGGCAACTCGCAGGCCCGGCCGACCGAGGCAGACGCGGCGCGTCGCCGGGGTCGCGGTCGCTGACCAAACCGACAAGACATAAACCGGAGTATCGTTAATTTTTCGCTACTGGTGTATAGTTATTGGTGGAGAGGCGGACTGACCGCATCGAGGAAGGCCGAAGATGAATACCACCGAATGGGCCAGCACCGCCGAGGCGTTGGACTGCATCAAGGACGAGACTCGGTCCCTGATCCACGAGCTGGGAACTGGACCGGCGTTCTCGTTCCTGGCCGGTGCGAATCTGCGAACCGGCGAAGGTCTGGCCGCGTGCACTTGGCAACTGGATGCGGTACGGGCCTTCCTGACCGGAAACCAGAGCGCGGACCGGACGCTCATCGCTGGTGAGTGCGTCGCCTACGCCGGTCGGCACACGGCCGGGTCTGAGCGCTACGAGTCGGCCCGTCGGCTCCTCTTCGAGCAGGGCGCGGCCGAGGCGTTGCCGTGGACCGGGCTCGCTTACGCTGCCCGCTGGTTGTCGGCCTACCTGACGGCCCAGCAGTGGGTGGAGAACGCGCAAGGTTTCGGTCGGGTCACCGACTTGGCCGACGCGATCACGGACGCCGATTGGGCTGAGATCCAGCGCGGTATCGGCGCATGAGTGAGGACCTGGCCCGCAGCGTCTACGAGCTACCCGCACGGCATGAGGAGAACCCGTGGTGGGCGGCGACGATCATCGATGACCACGGCAACCGGTTCCCCCTGGCCTACGAGCCGAACCCGGCCTGGGAGCCGCATGGGGACGAGCCGCGCGGTTTGTATCGCGGCAGCATCCCCGGCTCACGGCACACCCGGTTCTCATTGTCCCGGTCCCCGCAGGTCGGCAAGGCGATCATCTTCCACTTTGGGGAGGCGTACCCGGCACCCGACGCGGGGACCGCTCTGACCCGGATCAAATCGCATCCCGTCGTGGAAATCCTGCGTCACGACGACGGACCGGACGGCTCGGACTACAACCTCGCACCGTTGCGCCAGGCGTTGGAGGCCTTGGAGCGAGCAGAGGAGGCGATCAAGAGCGCCCGTTTCGAGCGGGATCGTCAGATCGAAGCTCTGCTGTCGCAGGGTGTGAAGGCTGCGACGCTGGCCCGGGTGAGTGGACTATCCCCGGCGATGGTCGGCCGGATCGGCACCTGGGGCGCGTTCCCCGGCGACGACGTGACCGCGCCGGATGCGGAAGGCCGCACACCCTGACCGAAACGGTCACGGCATGTCTACCCGCCTCATCACCACATCTGGTCGCTAACACGCGAAACTGCCCGCCCCTTCTTCTGGGCGGGCAGTTTGCACGGAGTTCAGCGACGACGGCCGAGCTGCTTGCGTTTCGCCTTCGTTGCGGTGGTCGTCGCTGAGGGCGAGGACTTCTCCGGGCTGGTTGCTGCTGTCGCGGGTGCGCCGTAGGACACGTCTGCGCGGAGCCGGGTCTGCACGTTCTTTTCGGGCACGCCTTCGGCGCGCATCGAGTCCGCGAACTTCTCCCGCCGGTCGGCGCTGTCGTAGCTGCGGTCCGCGGCTCCTGCCGCTGTTGCGGCTGCTTTGCGGAATGCGGCTTCGTCGACGCGGCCGTTCTCGCTGTGCCATTCGGCTCGGTAGCCGAGTGTTTCTGGGCTGAGGTCGATTTCGAGGTCCTTGTCCGGGACCAGTTGCCCGTGCTCGGTTTCGTAGTAGCGCTGCTGGTCGTCTGCGACCGAGTTGCCCGTCAGGATCACGGGTATGTCGCCGTCCTCTGAGCGGTAGAGGGCCGGTCCGGCCGCCGGGTCGGCCTGGTCGGTGCTGAGGTCGTCGACCGGGCCGGTCGACGCTTCGCTGGTGCCGGGGGTGTCCATGTCGGGGTCGTTCTCGGCGTCGCGGTGCTCGGTGTGGGCTGAGTCCGCGAGATCGTCGAGGCCGTTGGCTCGGGCCATGAGCCGCTCGGCTTCCACCACGTCGGCGTCTGCTCGACCCTGCTCGGTGTCGGCGGCTTTGGTGTTGGTGGCGTCGTCGAGTTTGTCTTTCAGGCTCTCGGGGGTGTCATCGGGGGTGATCTCGACGTTCCACCGTTCCTTGACCTCACCCGCGATCAAGGCGGCGTTATCTGTGGCCCATTGCTGATCGGGCCAGGCGGTAGTGGTGCGGTAGGCCTCGACAACTTGGTCGGGTGTGGCGTTGTCCCACCAGTCGGTGCGGCGCAGCGGTTCTAGGGATGCCTGAGCGGCGCTCTGCTGGGCATCCAGGCGTGGCCCGCTCGGGGCGCTGTCGTCGCCTGCGGCAGCGCTTTGGCGGTCGTTGATCTTGGCGTGACGGCGCCTGGCCCATTGCTCGGCGGCCTGGGCGGCGGCCGCGACACCGGTTCGTATGGTGGAGTCGAATTCGTCTGCGATGCCGTCTGGCTGGTCGTGGATCTCGCTCATGGTGTTGTGCTCCTGTTCGGTTAGGCGGCGATCGGGTCGGCGTCGGTAGTGGTGGCGTGTTCCCCGGGTGCGGCGAGCCGCTCGTCGGGGAACATGCCCGGCGGGGGCGGGGTGTACGGCAGTGGTTCGCCGGTCCGGTTCTTGGAGTCGGAGTTGGCGAACGGGCCGCGAGAGTCGAGCAGGACGGCCATGTGGTGGTCGGCGTGGTCTTTCCACCACACGCTCATCCCGGTGGCTGGGTCGAGCCGGAGTTGTTCCCAGGACCGCCACAGGGCGGTCAGCCGGATCACGGCTTCGTCGTAGTCCCACCAGTTCGCGGCCCACACCGCTCCTTGCCCGGTGCCTGCGATGACGCGCCGGTAGGTCTGGATCAGGTATTCGCGCACGAACTCATCCACCGATCCGTACACCAGCGGCGGCGGCTCGTCTGGTGATGGCGCCGCCGGGGCTAGGCCGTTGACGGCTTCTTCCCACTCGTCAGTCGCGCTCATCTCAGTGGTGCTCATCGGTGTTTCCTTCCTGTTGGTCGACCTGGCGAAGCTGGGTGAAGGCGTCCGCGATCGTCGCGGCGCCGTTGGGGTCGTTGAGGGTGATGGAGGCTCGCACGTCGTGGGCGTGCGGACCGTTCATCCAGGGTTTGGTGCGGATCATGGCGGCGCGGTTACCAGAGGACAGCACCACGGCCCGGCCCTTGGGCAGCGCGGCGAGCTGCTCGACGTCCAAGATCCGCTCCCGGGTGAGCTGGCGGCTGGTCGACCGGTAGCCCTTGCCCGCGCTGATCGAGCTGGTGAGTTTGTCGTAGTCCCCGATGAGCTTGGACAGTTTGTCGAGGAAGTCCTCTTCGGAGACACCGCCGCGTAAACCTTCACGTTGGCCGAGGACCAGAGCTTCTGCATCCCGGAGGCACCCCACACCTCAACGCCCTGCGACCAGGATTGAAGGATCGTCATGATGATGATTCCGCGAGATCCGAAGTGGGAGTAGAGATCTGGCAGGCGCCGCCAGCGGCACACGTTCGCGGCCTCGTCCAGGACACACAGCATCGGAGTAGCGAGCCGGCCGCCGGCCATTCGGTGGCCAGGTCGGTCGCGGCTTCGGTCACGGCCACCGTCAAGGCGGTGGTCAGCGGCCCGGTGGTGCCTTCGCCTTCCATGCTCAGGGCGTACAGCGTTGAGCCGTCGCGCACGAAAGCGTGCGGGTCGAACTGTGGCCGCTCGTCGAGCTGGCCACGCTGGGCGGGCGAGGTCACCCAGGCAGCGACCGCGGGCGAGGTCAGGCAGGTAGCCATCTGCTTGGCCGTGCCGTAGACGCCGCCGCGCTGCTCATCCGGGTAGGCCATGATCCCGGCGAGCTGATCGGCCACCAGGTCGTAGGGGCTGTCACGCAGGATCTCCACCGGGGACTGGTCGTTGGGGCGGATCAGCCACCGGTACACCTCAGTGATCGGGCGCCGACCCAGGGCAGCGGCAAGATCAGCGAGGCGAGGAGGTTTTGCGCGTCGCCGTCGAAGTACGCATCGGACTTGGCATCCGCCGAGCGTGACCCGGCGATGAAGTGCCCGCCAGGCCGCGGGCCTTGGTGTCGTCGGTGACGTACGTCAGCGGGTTCCACCACCAGTCCGCCGGTTCGAGGGCAACCTGTTGAGGGTCGAATACCCACACCTGGCCGTGCCGTTCGCGGATCAAGCGGGTTGCGTCCAACAGGTCGCGTTTGTTGGAGGTACAGACCACCGCGCCCGGTGCGTCGAGCACAGCCGGGACCGCCCGGGAGGTCGTCTTACCGGTGCGTGGCCCCCAAATGTCCAGGTG
>NZ_UESZ01000002.1 GCF_900108585.1 Branchiibius hedensis | reverse complement strand
GTTCGCGGCCTCCCCGATCGTCGCCCAGACAGCCTCCGCCGCGACACTGCCGACTGCGCAAGTCAGCACCGTCAGTGCCACCGCCCAGCCGGGGACTAGTACGTTGGCCGCCCCAGCACCAAGCAGCAAGGCCAGCCCCGCGCGCGCCTCAGCCCCCACAACCAAACACACCGTGCAACCAGGGGAGACCCTCTGGTCGATCGCGCGCGACCACCTGGGAGCAGGGGAGAGGTACACCGAGATCGCGGCGCTGAACCACGACCTGCTCGGCGGAAGGCCAGGCTTCCTCAAGACGGGCTGGGTACTGAACGTGCCCGCGCCACCCGCACCGATCTCCAGCACGACCTCCCCGGCGCCCGCCGAACACACCGTGACCGTTCCAGGCCGGACAAACCCTGTCCGGCATCGCACAGAAGGAACTGGGGAACCCGAATCGGTTCTCAGAGATCGCCGACGCGTCGAAAAACATCACCCAGCCCGGCGGGCTGCACCTGACCAATCCGAACCGGATCAATGCGGGCTGGACGCTCGTGATCCCCGCAGCCAAGCCGGTCAACCCACGCCGCGGCGAAACCCCCGACCGCCAAGCCCACCCCATCGGCGGCGACACCCAGCACCGTTCCGGCACCGGTCAAACCGACGCAGCACACCCAGCACCTGAACCTCCACCGCACCGAGCGCCCCGGTCCCCAGCAAGACGGCTGTGCGCCCCAACGTCGAAAGCACGGCGGAGGCGGAACAGCAGCACTCGAGCACGGCACCATGGATGCTGACCGGACTGACCGGGGCCGGCGCGGTGCTTGCCGGGTCGGCACTGCTTGCACTCCGCCGCCGGCGTCAGGCCCAGTTCCGGGCCCGCCGCCCCGGGAGGACGATCGCCGTCCCGGAGACGGCGATCGTGCCCGTCGAGAAGACCATCACCGCCATTGGTTCGACGTCGGCACCCACCGTCGAACAAATGGACACCTTGCTGCGCCAGCTGGCCGCGAACATCACCAACTCGAACCTGACGATGCCCGCGCTGGCCGCCGTCGAACTCGGCGGGACGCAGATCGTGCTGCACCTGAGCGCGCCCTGCGCACTGCCCGACCCGTGGGACGGCACCGCCGACCAGCTGCACTGGGCCACACAGGTCGGACCTGCGGTTGGCGACGGTCGACGAGAACCAACCGGCGCCCTACCCACTCCTGGTCACGATCGGTGCAGACGACACTAGCGACCACGTGTGGTTGCTCAACATGGAGGAACTCGCGTCGATCAACCTGACCGGCGACCCCACCTACACGCGCGACTTCGCGCGATACATCGTTGCGGAGCTGGCCCTCAACCCGTGGTCGGCCGGGACCACCGTCGACTGCATCGGCATCGCCGACGAAGTCGCTCCCCTCAACCCTGAGCGGATCCGTTACCGCGACGACTCCAGTGACGCGGCCGCCGAGGCCGTGGCCGACGCCGTCGCGATGATCGACCGCGCCGACGCACAGCACGTCGACGTCGCCACCGGCCGCGGAACGGCCGCGGACGAGGACGTTTGGCCCGCAAGACTCCTCCTGGTCGACGCGACGGCAGACGATCACGCCGTCGACCAACTGATCGGGCTAGTCGAACAACACCCAGGGAAGACAGGGACAGCAATCGTCGTCTCAGTGACCAGCACTCGACCGGCGGGACCGTGCTCAACCTCAGCTCCAGCGGGCGACTGACCATGCGCGCGCAGGACTGGACCTGGTCGCCGTCGGTTTGACTGGCGACGAAGCGAAAGGCTGCGCAACGCTGCTCGCGCACAGCGACATCCTGGACGACATCGAGATCCCGTCGACGAGGACGCGACAGAAGGTTGGCGAGCCTTCACCAACGAAGCCGGCGCGCTGCGGGAGAAGCACACCAAGCCACGCGCCGACCGGACGACGAGACCACCCAGAGCGTCCTGGCTGGCGACGACGACGAAATACGTGACCGCCGCTGCGACCACCGAGGAGGACCTGGAGGCACTGGCGCCACAAGTCCCAGCTGAGGTCCGGGTCAGCGTCGAGTCTGCCGACCCGACCCTCGACGACGACGTAACCGCCTGCTCAGCGACGACTGCCCGCTGCCGCGCCTCACCCTTCTCGGCCCGGTCCGCGCCGAGCCAAAGGCAGCGCCGCCGCAGTCGCCAAACGCAAGCCCTACGCCACCGAGCTGCTCGCCTACCTCGCCATCCGTCCTCACGGCGCAACACCGGCACAGCTCGCCGACGCGTTCAACCTCAGCGACGGACGCGCACGCAACGACATCAAGATGGTGCGGGACTGGCTCGGCACGAACCCACGCACCGGCAACAAGCACCTGCCCAACGCGCGCGAGTCCGAAGCCGCCAAGGCGCGGGGCGTCGGCGTCTACGTGGTCGAGGACATCCTGGTCGACGCGATCTGTTCCGACGACTGCGAGCACGCGGAGAGGCACGCGGTGCCGACGCATCACCGACCTGCTGCGTGCACTACAGCTGGTCGAACGGGCGCCCGTTCGATCAGCTGCGCCCCGGCGGCTGGGAATGGCTCGCCGAAGGCGATCGCCTCGATCACCACATGAACGCAGCCATCGTCGACGTCGCACACATGGTGACCACCGCATGTCTAGGTTCGAACGATCTAGTCCGCGCGAGAGCAGCCGCCGAGATCGCCACCGCCGTCGCGCCTGACTCGGAGATCGCCAAGCTCGACCTCGTCGCGGTGTTCGAAGCGGAAGGGCACCGAGCCGAAGCGAAGCGGATCCTGCAAGACGAGGTCTGCAACCGCTCGACGACCAGGGTGCGCCCGCGGAGCTGTCCGCACGAACCGAGAAGATCATCCGCAACCACGAATGGCTCGACCCCGACCGGGCCGCCAGCTGATGCCACTGGAACGATTCGAACCCGGCCTCCGCCCAGGCGGAGGCCACGATCACGATCACGTCGGTGACCGGCGACCTCACGCAGCTGCAAGACGTCGACGGGCTGGTGAACCCGTGGAACCGGAACTACATGCCACGGTGGCTGCTCTACCCCAGCGCGTCAGCCGCGCGCTGAAGTCGCAGACAGGGCCAGACCCGTGGAAAGAGCTTTCCCGGGCAGGAGTGCTTCCCGTCGGCGGGTGCGTGCGTAACTGATGCCGGGCGGCTGAGCGCGCACACGAAGCTCATCCACGTCGCCGGACTCAAACCTCGCGTGGCGAGCCACTGAAGCCACCGTCTCGGCGTCAGTGCACTCGGTTGTGCGAGCGGCCGTGGCCCAGAAGATGCGAACGGTCGCGATGCCGCTCATCGATCAGGCTCGGGCGGCATGAACCCAACGTCATCACGAGAGTGCATCGAGAACGCCCTACGTCGGTACACCAGCGGGTGGCCCCTGGAGGTGCTGCTCGTTGAGCACGACAAGGCAGCCTGATCCGGCCCGACCGACGGTGCGGGACCTCCAAGCGCTACGACGAAAGCGCCGAAGTATGCGTGTACTTCGTTCCGTGATGTGCGTAGAGCTTCTTGACGGAGTCGGTGTCGGCCGGTGATTCGTAGACGGCGCGCCGGACGGCTGCGTCCTTGAGGTTCAAGCCATACAGAGTGTCGTCCTTCTCGACGCCGACAGCCATGATGCGTTCGAACTGGTCACCGTGCTGATCGGCGTACTGGCCAGGGCCTTCAGCTTGGGCGAGCTGTCTCCCAAGTGCGCACCGTGTGGGTCGACGATGATGGCAGGTAGGCATCCCCTGTTCGATGCACGAACACGAAGTCCGGCTGCACAGAACTCCAGGAGCCATTGGACGACTTGTGCGCGATCCGTAGGGAACTCGTGGTGGCAGCGGACGGGTTCCGGTACCAGCCAGCGAGGGTTCCGAGGCTTTGCTCGTGCTCGACGACAGCCTGCTCCCACCGGTTTCGGGCCATCGCCTGCCTCAACTGGGTAGTCACCCTCGGATGTCGCCAGCAGGTGCTTCCTCTGAGTGGGCAGCTTCTTGCCGTCGGTGTCGACCGAGTCGACCAGCTTGCTCCGTCTGGATCTTGATAGCCACCGGCTCCGCGGCGCGGGCCATGTCCTGGATCGCCTGGTAGATAGGCTTTCGATTGTCTGGTAGTGCCGCGATCTTGGTGCTGTTGGTGGTCAGCCACAGCCGGGTGAGTGCGTCAGCGGCGTCCTCGACCGGCTGCTGGACGTCGACATCCAGGAACCCCAGTTGCGCGACTTCGGCCCGGACGCCCGTGATGTCGACGGTGAACAGTCCTCGCCACGGTCCTCGGCCGCGGTGATCGCGGACTGCATGTTCCGGTGCAGGTACCCGTTGACGACCGAGGTCGAGAGCAGCCGGCGCAGGTGGCGCAGCGCGTCGTCCACGGTCGCCGCGTCCGCGGCACGTGAGGTCGTGCGGTCGGTCACCTGGTCCTCGCCGCGCTGGACGAGGATCTGCCGGATCTGTTGCGGTGAGGATCTGCTTCGCGGCGGACGCCACGGCGTCGGCGTTGTCGTGGACGACCCCGTCGAGGACTGCGAACAGCGTCTCGTGCGCTACCTTGTTGGCATCTGGCTCGAGGGCATCCTGCTGAACGCCTGCGCAGCCTTGAGTAAGCCGCTTTCACCGGCTTCGGCGCGGCCGCCGGTTTCGCGAACGACGGCAGCGACTCGACCACGTCGAACACCTCGTCGGGGACCTCGGTGTTGCGGGAGAGCATGACCGGCTTGAGCATCACCTTCGCGACGGCGGCACCGCGCTCCCCTGACGCGGGCTCGCGCAGGCCCATGATCTCCTCGGCGACCTGCTTAGCCGTGTCCTTGTCGAAGCGTGGCAGGTAGCACGAGGCTGCGTTAAGCCGCTCGTCACCGGTGGTCTGCGCCAGCGGTGTGCGCACCATCCGACCCAGCAGCTGCGTGACGTAGGTGGCGTCGACCGCGGGCCGCAACGAGACCAGCACCTCGGCACGCGGGCAGTCCCACCCGGTGGAGACCGCGTCCTTCGCCAGCAGCACCCTGATGCCGTGGTCGTGCTGGATGTCCTGCGGGCGACCTTCGGGATCACGTACGAGCCGACCTCAATGGTGGCCCGGTCTCCGAGCACGTGCGCAACCCCGTCGTACGGCATCTCGGGCCAGTGCTTGCGGATGGTCTCCAGCACCAGGTGGATCGTGTCGTCCTCGCCTTGAAATTTTTGCTGGAGACCATCCGCAAGCACTGGCCCGAGATGCCGTACGACGGGGTTGCGCACGTGCTCGGAGACCGGGCCACCATTGAGGTCGGCTCGTACGTGATCCCGAAGGTCGCCCCGCAGGACATCCAGCACGACCACGGCATCAGGGTGCTGCTGGCGAAGGACGCGGTCTCCACCGGGTGGGACTGCCCGCGTGCCGAGGTGCTGGTCTCGTTGCGGCCCGCGGTCGACGCCACCTACGTCACGCAGCTGCTGGGTCGGATGGTGCGCACACCGCTGGCGCAGACCACCGGTGACGAGCGGCTTAACGCAGCCTCGTGCTACCTGCCACGCTTCGACAAGGACACGGCTAAGCAGGTCGCCGAGGAGATCATGGGCCTGCGCGAGCCCGCGTCAGGGGAGCGCGGTGCCGCCGTCGCGAAGGTGATGCTCAAGCCGGTCATGCTCTCCCGCAACACCGAGGTCCCCGACGAGGTGTTCGACGTGGTCGAGTCGCTGCCGTCGTTCGCGAAACCGGCGGCCGCGCCGAAGCCGGTGAAGCGGCTACTCAAGGCTGCGCAGGCGTTCAGCCAGGATGCCCTCGAGCCAGATGCCAACAAGGTAGCGCACGAGACGCTGTTCGCAGTCCTCGACGGGGTCGTCCACGACAACGCCGACGCCGTGGCGTCCGCGCGAAGCAGATCCTCACCGCACAGATCCGGCAGATCCTCGTCCAGCGCGGCGAGGACCAGGTGACCGACCGCACGACCTCACGTGCCGCGGACGCGGCGACCGTGGACGACGCGCTGCGCCACCTGCGCCGGCTGCTCTCGACCTCGGTCGTCAACGGGTACCTGCACCGGAACATGCAGTCCGCGATCACCGCGGCCGAGGACCGTGGCGAGGACCTGTTCACCGTCGACATCACGGGCGTCCGGGCCGAAGTCGCCGCACTGGGGTTCCTGGATGTCGACGTCCAGCAGCCGGTCGAGGACGCCGCTGACGCACTCACCCGGCTGTGGCTGACCACCAACAGCACCAAGATCGCGGCACTACCAGACAATCGAAAGCCTATCTACCAGGCGATCCAGGACATGGCCCGCGCCGCGGAGCCGGTGGCTATCAAGATCCAGACGGAGCAGCTGGTCGACTCGGTCGACACCGACGGCAAGAAGCTGCCCACTCAGAGGAAGCACCTGCTGGCGACATCCGAGGGTGACTACCCAGTTGAGCAGGCGATGGCCCGAAACCGGTGGGAGCAGGCTGTCGTCGAGCACGAGCAAAGCCTCGGAACCCTCGCTGGCTGGTACCGGAACCCGTCCGCTGCCACCACGAGTTCCCTACGGATCGCGCACAAGTCGTCCAATGGCTCCTGGAGTTCTGTGCAGCCGGACTTCGTGTTCGTGCATCGAACAGGGGATGCCTACCTGCCATCCATCGTCGACCCACACGGTGCGCACTTGGGAGACAGCTCGCCCAAGCTGAAGGCCCTGGCCCAGTACGCCGATCAGCACGGTGACCAGTTCGAACGCATCATGGCTGTCGGCGTCGAGAAGGACGACACTCTGTATGGCTTGAACCTCAAGGACGCAGCCGTCCGGCGCGCCGTCTACGAATCACCGGCCGACACCGACTCCGTCAAGAAGCTCTACGCACATCACGGAACGAAGTACACGCATACTTCGGCGCTTTCGTCGTAGCGCTTGGAGGTCCCGCACCGTCGGTCGGGCCGGATCAGGCTGCCTTGTCGTGCTCAACGAGCAGCACCTCCAGGGGCCACCCGCTGGTGTACCGACGTAGGGCGTTCTCGATGCACTCTCGTGATGACGTTGGGTTCATGCCGCCCGAGCCTGATCCGATGAGCGGCATCGCGACCGTTCGCATCTTCTGGGCCACGGCCGCTCGCACAACCGAGTGCACTGACGCCGAGACGGTGGCTTCAGTGGCTCGCCACGCGAGGTTGAGTCCGGCGACGTGGATGAGCTTCGTGTGCGCGCTCAGCCGCCCGGCATCAGTTACCACGCACCCGCCGACGGGAAGCACTCCTGCCCGGGAAAGCTCTTTCCACGGGTCTGGCCCTGTCTGCGACTTCAGCGCGCGGCTGACGCCGCTGGGGTAGAGCAGCCACCGTGGCATGTAGTTCCGGTTCCACGGGTTCACCAGCCCGTCGACGTCTTGCAGCTGCGTGAGGTCGCCGGTCACCGACGTGATCGTGATCGTGGCCTCCGCCTGGGCGGAGGCCGGGTCGAATCGTTCCAGTGGCATCAGCTGGCGGCCCGGTCGGGGTCGAGCCATTCGTGGTTGCGGATGATCTTCTCGGTTCGTGCGGACAGCTCCGCGGGCGCACCCTGGTCGTCGGAGCGGTTGCAGACCTCGTCTTGCAGGATCCGCTTCGCTTCGGCTCGGTGCCCTTCCGCTTCGAACACCGCGACGAGGTCGAGCTTGGCGATCTCCGAGTCAGGCGCGACGGCGGTGGCGATCTCGGCGGCTGCTCTCGCGCGGACTAGATCGTTCGAACCTAGACATGCGGTGGTCACCATGTGTGCGACGTCGACGATGGCTGCGTTCATGTGGTGATCGAGGCGATCGCCTTCGGCGAGCCATTCCCAGCCGCCGGGGCGCAGCTGATCGAACGGGCGCCCGTCGACCAGCTGTAGTGCACGCAGCAGGTCGGTGATGCCGTCGGCACCGCGTGCCTCTCCGCGTGCTCGCAGTCGTCGGAACAGATCGGCGTCGACCAGGATGTCCTCGACCACGTAGACGCCGACGCCCCGCGCCTTGGCGGCTTCGGACTCGCGCGCGTTGGGCAGGTGCTTGTTGCCGGTGCGTGGGTTCGTGCCGAGCCAGTCCCGCACCATCTTGATGTCGTTGCGTGCGCGTCCGTCGCTGAGGTTGAACGCGTCGGCGAGCTGTGCCGGTGTTGCGCCGTGAGGACGGATGGCGAGGTAGGCGAGCAGCTCGGTGGCGTAGGGCTTGCGTTTGGCGACTGCGGCGGCGCTGCCTTTGGCTCGGGCGCGGACCGGGCCGAGAAGGGTGAGGCGCGGCAGCGGGCAGTCGTCGCTGAGCCAGGCGGTTACGTCGTCGTCGAGGGTCGGGTCGGCAGACTCGACGCTGACCCGGACCTCAGCTGGGACTTGTGGCGCCAGTGCCTCCAGGTCCTCCTCGGTGGTCGCAGCGGCGGTCACGTATTCGTCGTCGTCGCCAGCCAGGACGCTCTGGGTGGTCTCGTCGTCCCGGTCGGCGCGTGGCTTGGTGTGCTTCTCCCGCAGCGCGCCGGCTTCGTTGGTGAAGGCTCGCCAACCTTCTGTCGCGTCCTCGTCGACGGGGATCTCGATGTCGTCCAGGATGTCGCTGTGCGCGAGCAGCGTTGCGCAGCCTTTCGCTTCGTCGCCAGTCAAACCGACGGCGACCAGGTCCAGTCCTGCGCGCGGCATGGTCAGTCGCCCGCTGGAGCTGAGGTTGAGCACGGTCCCGCCGGTCGAGTGCTGGTCACCTGAGACGACGATTGCTGTCCCTGTCTTCCCTGGGTGTTGTTCGACTAGCCCGATCAGTTGGTCGACGGCGTGATCGTCTGCCGTCGCGTCGACCAGGAGGAGTCTTGCGGGCCAAACGTCCTCGTCCGCGGCCGTTCCGCGGCCGGTGGCGACGTCGACGTGCTGTGCGTCGGCGCGGTCGATCATCGCGACGGCGTCGGCCACGGCCTCGGCGGCCGCGTCACTGGAGTCGTCGCGGTAACGGATCCGCTCAGGGTTGAGGGGAGCGACTTCGTCGGCGATGCCGATGCAGTCGACGGTGGTCCCGGCCGACCACGGGTTGAGGGCCAGCTCCGCAACGATGTATCGCGCGAAGTCGCGCGTGTAGGTGGGGTCGCCGGTCAGGTTGATCGACGCGAGTTCCTCCATGTTGAGCAACCACACGTGGTCGCTAGTGTCGTCTGCACCGATCGTGACCAGGAGTGGGTAGGGCGCCGGTTGGTTCTCGTCGACGTCGCCAACCGCAGGTCCGACCTGTGTGGCCCAGTGCAGCTGGTCGGCGGTGCCGTCCCACGGGTCGGGCAGTGCGCAGGGCGCGCTCAGGTGCAGCACGATCTGCGTCCCGCCGAGTTCGACGGCGGCCAGCGCGGGCATCGTCAGGTTCGAGTTGGTGATGTTCGCGGCCAGCTGGCGCAGCAAGGTGTCCATTTGTTCGACGGTGGGTGCCGACGTCGAACCAATGGCGGTGATGGTCTTCTCGACGGGCACGATCGCCGTCTCCGGGACGGCGATCGTCCTCCCGGGGCGGCGGGCCCGGAACTGGGCCTGACGCCGGCGGCGGAGTGCAAGCAGTGCCGACCCGGCAAGCACCGCGCCGGCCCCGGTCAGTCCGGTCAGCATCCATGGTGCCGTGCTCGAGTGCTGCTGTTCCGCCTCCGCCGTGCTTTCGACGTTGGGGCGCACAGCCGTCTTGCTGGGGACCGGGGCGCTCGGTGCGGTGGAGGGTTCAGGTGCTGGGGTGTGCTGCGTCGGTTTGACCGGTGCCGGAACGGTGCTGGGTGTCGCCGCCGATGGGGTGGGCTTGGCGGTCGGGGGTTTCGCCGCGGCGTGGTTGACCGGCTTGGCTGCGGGATCACGAGCGTCCAGCCCGCATTGATCCGGTTCGGATTGGTCAGGTGCAGCCCGCCGGGCTGGGTGATGTTTTTCGACGCGTCGGCGATCTCTGAGAACCGATTCGGGTTCCCCAGTTCCTTCTGTGCGATGCCGGACAGGGTTTGTCCGGCCTGGACGGTCACGGTGTGTTCGGCGGGCGCCGGGGAGGTCGTGCTGGAGATCGGTGCGGGTGGCGCGGGCACGTTCAGTACCCAGCCCGTCTTGAGGAAGCCTGGCCTTCCGCCGAGCAGGTCGTGGTTCAGCGCCGCGATCTCGGTGTACCTCTCCCCTGCTCCCAGGTGGTCGCGCGCGATCGACCAGAGGGTCTCCCCTGGTTGCACGGTGTGTTTGGTTGTGGGGGCTGAGGCGCGCGCGGGGCTGGCCTTGCTGCTTGGTGCTGGGGCGGCCAACGTACTAGTCCCCGGCTGGGCGGTGGCACTGACGGTGCTGACTTGCGCAGTCGGCAGTGTCGCGGCGGAGGCTGTCTGGGCGACGATCGGGGAGGCCGCGAACAGCAGGATGGCGGTGCCGACCAAGCCCTTCGCTGCCGACTGCGGCATGCGCATACCGGGCAGGCGAGGGGCCCGGACCCCTCGGACGCGCGCACTGATCTCGAGCACGATCGACAGGGTGAGGAACGCCCATGCTGCCCAGGCGATCACCTTGATCGCCGACAACGCCAGGGTTCCGTCGTCGGGTTGGTGAGCGCTGTCCGGATCCCATCGATGCTCGGCATCGAGAGTGGGTCGGGTTGGCGCCGACGGCAAGGAGAACCAGAGGCAGCCCAACGACAATGCCCAGGATCAACAGCTGGCGAACAGGCCAGCAAGTCGGCTCGGATGCCTCTCATCGGGGTGCTCCGTTCTGTGCGCGGATGAGCCGCGCACTGCTGTGTCCGGTGACGTGCAAGCTTCCGATCCCGATGATCGACAAGAACTTCGTCTGGTAGTTCGCGGATGTCGTAACGACCAGGGTGTCGTTCCCTTGGATGGTCGCCGTGCCGCTCACTCCGCTGTCGATAGGTAGGAGCGCGCGGCCGAGGCTGCGGCCGCGGTGTCGATCTGGGCGCCTTGGCCGTTCACCGCGGGACCACCGAGGACCTGCTCCCACCCGATCGGCCGCTTGTGCGGCGACGTCTCGGGCGCGCTGCTGTGCGGCGACTTGACCGCCGAGGTCGACTGCGAGGCCGACGAGCACGATCATCACGAAGGCTGCGGAGGCCATGAAGATGCTCACGGATCCGCGGTCGCGGCCCATCTGGTGGAGGTTGCGTTGTCTCATTACCGCTCCCGATAGGTGTCGAGCGGGCTGGTCATGGTTTCCGTGATCGTCATCGAGCCGGGGACGCCAGGTATTGACACGTCGGACAGGTCGATGGTGCAGCGAACGGTCGCTCGGATCGTGGCAGGTGTTCCGACAGGAGCGGCGAATCCGGAGGCGTCCACGCTCACGTCCTGTGAGATGCAGTGCACGCCTTGGGAGCTCAGGCTTGCCGCGGCCCCACCGGCGCCGTCGCTTTGAGCTTGCCCTTGTGTGCGCGCGATCGAGGCGGTTCTGGCGGCTTCAGCCGCGGCGGACTGCACTGCTTGGTGCGCCATAGCGACGCGCCCACCGAAGATCACCAGCAGGACGAACAGCATGAAAGCTGGCACGCCGATGGCGGCCTCGATGGCCGCCGATCCCTCCTCGGAGTCCTGACGGACGGGGCACCTCATCGCGTCAGTCTTTCCACTGGCACAGTGGCGCTCTGGCGCACCGTGATGGTCCAGCCGGGGATCACGCTCATCGACGTGCCGCTGACTGTGATCGTGGCTGTGGTGCCCGATCGGCTGCCGGTGACGTGTGCGCCGTCCAGCACACCGCTTCCGCCCGCGTCGGCGATGAAGGACGATGCGTCGCTGATTCCCGCCCCGACGCTGCTGTTCTGTGCGCCTGCCTTGCGGGCACCTTCTTGCGCTGCGGCGATCGCGACCGATCGGGCGTGGTACCACAGTGCTCCTTGCATGCCCAGGAACATGACCGCGAACAGAGCAGGCAGGAGCATCACCATCTGAATGGAACTCGAGCCACGCTCACGCTGCGCCCCGGCTCGACGGGCGAGCCGGGCGCGCAGCGCGTGTGTCCTGGTCATGGTGTGTGATTCGCTCGGTCTACTTGATGTTCTTCGCTTTGTTGGTCACGTAGGTCGTGATGGCTGCCACGACGATCCCGACGAAGGCGATCACGGCGATTGCCCACAGGACCTGTTCGATCGTGACTGAGCCCTCCTCGCGGTTCTTGCGCAGTGTGGCGTGTGCGTCGTCGACGTTGTCCTGGATGCGGACACCGAGGGTGTGGAGGGTGGCGATGAGGTGGTTCATGGTCCTTGCCTTCCTATGGCTTGGTGGCTCCTGTGGTGGAGCCGGGTTCTGACGGTTTGGCTTAGAGGTAGTGCCTGCTGGTCCTACGTTGCGACAGTGCGATCAGCTGCCACCCCCGATCACCCGTAGCAGCGCGGGTGCGATCAGCAGGGCCATGAAGATGACCCCTAGCAGGCTCATAGGGATGCTCATTCGTTCGCCGATCTCGTTGGCCTTGGCCAGCTCGGAGTTGAGCATCGCGCCTCGCATCGAGGCGGATCGGGCGCGCAGTTGCGCGTAGATTTGGGTGCCTTCCTCTCCCGATAGCCTCATGATGTCGGCGAGGTCCTCCAGCTCGGCGAGGCCGAGTTCGTGGCCGAGCGCTCGGATGGCTTCCCATGGCGCTTCGCCTGACCAGCGCGAGCGGGTCAGTTCCTCGCTCAGCCGGCGGAACACCCAGCTGTCGCCGACTTCGGCTGCGACTTCCATGGCTTGGCGCGGACCCGACCCTGAGTTGCGCTCCAAGGCGACCAAGTCGATGTAGGCCCCAGCGCCCGGTTGAACTCGTCTCGGGCCTTCTTGGCGTCGTCGCGTGCGTTGTAGTCGGGGAGGAAGAACATCAGTACGGCTAAGCCGACAGTTGCGACGACTGGGATGACGAACGGCAGGTTCAGTCCGATGACCGTGAAGAACACCGTCAGCAGCGGCGGCGTAATCAGGCCGACGACCGCGAAGAGAACCTTCTCGCCGTAGAACCTCGTCGGCGAGATTCGCAGCAGGGCCAGTTCCTTACGCGGGACCCTCGCCCAGGCTCCGGCTGGGAACGTCTTCAGCGCCCATTGTCCAAGCCTTTCGCGCGAGTCTGCCGCCGGACTGGCCACTTCGGTCGCACGGGTGCGACGCACATGTTCGGGAGACAGCCGCTCGAGCGCGTCCCCGAGGTCTGGCTGTGCGGGTACGAGCCGCCAGATCAGCAGCGACAGCCCTAGGCCGACCAGCCCGCCGCCTGCCAAGGCCATCTGAAGTCCGGTGATCATGCGTTGCCTCCTTCGGCCGCCAGGCCGATGAACCTCGGCAGCGGCTTGCCCCGGGTCATCGTCCGCATCCAGACCAGCGTGGCCACATAGGCGCCGAGCAGCAGCGCGAGGATGACCTGTCCGATCGGTGACCCGTACGGGGCCACGTACCGGCCGGTGAGCGCGAGGAAGACCAGGACTCCGACGGTGATCAGCGTGACCCAGCGTGCCGTTGCGCGCGGCTTGGCTCGGTCGGCCTCAATCTGTCGGCGGGCCCGGACGTCGGCGGCCACCGACTCGGCCAGTGACTCCAGCACGTTGGCAAGACCACGACCTCGGCGCCGGGCGCCGAGGATCAGGTTTGCCGCGACCAGGTCGCCGGTGGCGTCGTCCAGGTCGTCCGCGAACGCGCGCAGTGCGTCCTCGGTGCTCCATCGGGCGCCCAGTCGGGCGACCAGGCGAGTCACTTCGGGTCGGATGGCGTCGGGCGTTGATCGCAGGGTCGCGATGAGTGCCTGCTCCAGGCCGACGCCGACGGTGAGAACCCCGGACAGGGAGCGGGTCCACTCCTCCATCCCTTCCAGCCGCTCGATCTTGGAGGCGGCTGGTGGCGCGGTCAGCAGCATGGGCAGTCCGACGATCAGTGCCGGGACGGCCAGTACCGCGATGAACCATCCGGTGACGATTGCGACGATGAGACCCGCACCAGCCCCGACGAGCAGCAGCACTCGAGTCCGAGGGGAGGTCTGACCCAGGCGCGCTATCAGGGGGGTGCGCGTCCGGGCTGGTGCGGGTGGCTTCTGTGGTGCCGGTCGCAGACCGAACACCACGCCAAGGATGCCGGCAACGACGAGTGCGCCGGCCAGGCCAGGAATCAGGGGCGTCATGCCGCCGGCCCTCCGTGCGAGCGGCGCTCCGCTTCGAAAGGACGGGTGTCGAAGCCCTGTGCTTCCAGTGCGGTTCGGATGTGCTCCGGCATCACACTGGCGACCGCGGGTCCGCCCTGAACCGGTCGGAACACCTGTTGGGTCGCGTAGCCGGTGGCTTGCTCTCCGGGCTCGACGGACACGATCTCGGAGATCCACCGCTTGCGGCGCCCGCCCGTCTCGGTGACCGGTGTCGTCTCGAGGTTCACCTGAACGATCAAGTCGATGTGCCCGGCGACTGCACTGGTGGCGTATCCCTCGGAGATGTGGTTGCCGGCCTCCATGGCGCAGGTGATGAGCTTGCGGATCGCCGCCTTGGCGTTGGCTGCGTGCGTCGTGCTGATCGACCCGGAGGTCGACTGCATCGCTTTGATCATGGACAGGATCTCGCGGCCACGGACCTCACCGACAATCGTGCGGCTGAGGATGAACCGGAAGCTGTCGATGAGGAGGTCGTCGAGGGTGATCTCGCCGGCCTGGCGACCGTTCATCCCAACCTCGCCCGAGCCCGGCCGGGATTCCCACGCGATGACTCGCTTGTGCTTGTGCGACAGCTCATTGAGGAAGAGTTCGTACTCGGTCTCGAACGTGCCGATCTTCTCCCACGGATCGATCGCCGCGCAGAGCCCACGCACCAACGTCGTCTTTCCGGCACCCTGGGCACCGGCGACCACAATGTTGAGTCGCGCCCTCACGGCCGCTTCGAGGAAGTCGGCGATCAGCGGGGTCAGCATGCCCGTGTCGGCCAACTGTTCCAGGTTGGTGTCACGGAGCCGGTGGCGGCGGATGACGATCGACGGGCGCGGAGTGACCCACGCGGTGGCCGCGAGCCGCGCGCCGCCCTCCAGTCGCATGTGCAACCGCGGCTGTGCTTCGGAGAAGGGCCGCCCGCTACCGGACTTGCTGCCCAGGAAGCTGATGAACTCCAGGAGCTCGTCGTCGTCCTCGGCGACGTTCGGCCCTTGCTGGATGGTGCCGTCACTGTGCTCGAGGAGCACGTTGTCGTTGCCGTAGACCTCGATGTTCTCAACCGTTTCGTCGTCGACGAGCGGCTGGAATCTCCCGAGGCCGAAGACTGCATTGAAGATGGCCTCAGCCATGTCTTCCTGCTGGCTCAGCGACCAGGACTCACGCCCGGCAGATACCGCCTCGGCGGCCTCACTCTCGAGCAGTTCGACGATGATCGCCCGACCGAGTTCCTGTTGTGCCTGCTGATCGAGCGACCGGTCTTCACCAATTGCGGCACTCAGCTGGTCGGAGGCCTGGCTGCGGAACGCCGCAACGAGGCCCCAGTCGATTCCTTCATGCGCAGTAGCGCCAGTCTTGCGGTGGCCGGAGGCAGCGCTCGGAGAGCTGCCTCCGCTAACCCACCCCGCGACCTCGTCGTCCGGTACGTCGCGGCCGACGGCGTGGATATGTCCCGGCCGGCGGGGTGCGTTCTCCCCGAGTGAGAAGTTGGACCGGACTCGCCCTTGGCGCGGCGGCCGGGGCTGGTCGGCATCTTCCGCGAACAGTGGCAGGGAGGTGGGGTCTGACCGGTCGTCATCCTCGTCCGGGTCGTTGAGGAAGGGGTTGGGCTGGCTCATGCTGTGCTCCCCACGCTCTTGGTGGCCGCTAGATCGACTCGGTTGCTTTCGATGGCCGCTCGGGCGGCCGCGCCTGTCGCGCGCAGCGCTCGGACGAGCGCGCCGTTGTCGAATCTGCGGGGTCGGTTGGCGCCGACCGAGAAGACGGCTGCTGCCGGCGGGTCCCAGGGCAGCGTTGCCGTGACTGGCAGCTCGAGGACCTTGCGCACTTCGCGGGCGCTGTACGGCTGGCCCTCGCCCACGAGCAGGGTGCCCAGTCGCGGCAGGGAGCCTATTTGCTCGAACTCCTCACGCAGTGTTTGCGCCCAGGACCGGGCACCTGACAGTGCGGGCAGGTTTGTCCGCATCGTCAGCAAAGTCAGGTCCGCGTTCAACATCAGCGGTGTGGGAGCTCCGTCAAGGCCGAGGCGACCGGCATCAACGATCACGTCCTGGCCGTTGCGCTCCAGCGCCCGCAGGGCACCTGCCAATGGCCCCCACATGCCTGCCACGCTTCGAGCTTGGGCATGGCTGCGAACCCCGGGCAGAAGAAGAGCGGTGGAGTCTGGAATCGGGATCATCGCTTCCGGAAGCGTCTCGACGAGGACACCGTCACGGTGCGCCAACGCGAGATCGATGAGACCACCCACATGGGCCACGTCACCGTGGAAGTAGCCAGCAAGCAGACCACTTCCTCCGGTCGGGTCGGCTTCCACGAGCACTACCGGCCGCGGCCAGGTCAGCGCGAGCCCAAGCGCCGCTGATGTCACGCCCGGGGACCCGGATGCCGAGGTGAGAAGGATGACCGACATCGCTCAGCGCTCCCGCGAGTCCAAGACCAGCGCAGCCTTGCCCGTGGCGGCCATCGCGGCGACGTCTGGGGCCTGTCCCTCAGGAACGAGCACGTCGACAACCTGCTGGCCGCCGGATCCTCCGGCTGCGACGTCCACCACGGTCGCGGGGATCTCGGTCGGGGTCGAGCCGCTGGTGTACTGCCCCTGCTGGCCGGGGGTGAGCACGATCCGGACGGCGTCGCCGTTCTTCAGCCCATTCGCTGGATACGCGCCCGGAGCGAGGCTGATGCCGACGACGCTCATACCCTTGCCGGGCACCACGCTCGAGGTCACATCTTCGCTGGTCACCAGTCCCCCAGCGGTCAGATCCATGGCCGCGCGCTTGCCCACGACATCGTTCAGCTCCGATGCCGGCAGAGGCTTCAGCGCGGGATCGACACCGACCCGAACGGTCATGAGGTCGTCCCGGGTGATGACCTCACCGCGGTGCACGGTCGAGCGGACGGCGAGGACCTCCTGGGCTGAGTTCATCGACGTGAAGGCCAGCACGGCGAGCAGCGCGCCCAGGCAGACCGCCGCAACGGAGGCCGCGACCAGCAGTGGTCGACGGCGCATCTTCGGCGGTGGCGTCACGCTGTCGCTGGTCTCGATGCCCTGCTCGCCCTCGGCTGGCTTCTTTCCTCGACCGAGACGGCGAACGCTTCGCTGCTCGTCTGTTGGTGCGATTGCCATGCTGTCTCCCCTTGATTCAGTCGGTACGTCGTCGGGTGCTGCTCACTGGGTGAGCACTTGCGCCTCGCCGATCTGGACCGTGGCCCTGCGATTGAGGTCCATCGTGATCGTTCCGGCCTGGCCAATTCCGGACCAGTTGATGACCCAGTGCGACGTCGCGGTGACGGCGTAAGTCCCTTGGCGGGTGTAGGTGTGCCCACAGGTCGGTGACTTTTGCTTCCCGTACGACATGACGTACGGCGTGCCCTGCTGGCAGGTCACGGTCTGTCCGTCGCCCATGTCCCAGACCACATCGGACACCGTCGCCGTGGCCGTCACCGTGTACCCCTGCGCTGAGGCGCTCTTAGTGATTGGTCCCCACGTGTTGGGTGCGGGCTGCTTGACCCACATCCAGTTCGGCATCCCCACCAGTCCGACAGAACCGGCAGTAGGTTCAGGAGCCAGCCCCATGGCCACCGCTTGAAGGTTCATTGCCCTGATTGCTTGCTGCGCGAGCACGCGGGGGTCAGGTGGCGGCGCCACGGCCGGCGCAGTCGCAGCCCAATACTTGAGCGTCATGGTCGCCAAAGACCGCCCAAACCCTCCACCCCAAAGGCAGTCGTAGATGGCGCCGTCGGTGTGACCCTTCCAAACCGGGTCCGACTTCGGCGGCTGAGGGTTGCTCTTGCCGATCGGCCAGCACTGCACACCGTTCACGGTGATTGGTCCCACTCCCGCCGGCGGGCCACTGATCGGTTGCTTCGGAGGGTCACCCTTCGCCGGCGGTCCCGTGGGCGGCGTCGGCGGACGCGTGCCGGGCGGACCGGTGGGCGGAGTCACCCAGATGACGCAGCGTCCTCGCACGTCATAGGACTGGCACTTCGGCGGCGCGGCGTTTGCTGCGGGTGCCGACATCACAGCACTCAGCAACGCTGCGGCGAGCACCGCGGCGATCGTGCCTCCGCGGAGCCGGGTCAACATGTCTTCCCCGTGGGCTGTGTGTACGCGACCCGCCAACCTGTGGCCTTCGGGTACTGATAGTTCGCCACCGCGACCGTCTCGACGGCGCGAGGCTTCCGGTCGGGAGGCACGATGGACTTGCCTTGGTAATCCACGATGTTCACCTTGCTGACGTCGAAGCACACGCTGTACGTGACGATCGGAATGCTTGGCGGGGTCTCTTTCGGCTTGTTGGTCAGATCGATCTTGGTCTGCTTGACCGAGATCACCTGGGTGGATCCGATTTGCTTTGTGTAGGCCGTCTTTGCAGACGTCAACGTGTTCCGGAGACTGTCCAACTCGGTGCCGATGGCCACGCCGTCGAAGCACGTCATCGGTGCGCTCTGTGGGTCGAAGAGACAGCGGTCGCTCACCGAGAAGTACTGATCGACCATCGCCCGAGCCCGAGTCGCTGGCGAGTTCGGATCACTCGTAGTGCTTGTCGGAGCTGAAGGGTGCGTGGCCGAGCCCGTTGAGGGCGAAGCCGAGCTCGTGGTGCTGGATGAGGGCTTGCCGCTCCCTCCGTCACCACAGGCGGAGGCCAGTAGCGCGCTGCCCAGCACGAGGGCTGCGCCCGCCACGCGCGTCGACTTCGTCATATCGATCTCCTTGTTGTCTCGTGTGCCAGAAGGCCCGCTTGGCGGTCCCTGGCGGTCAGGTGAGTCCAAGTCGATGCACACACACTAGTGCATCTGACTCGTGCATGGGTGCCGCCGTCCACAGGGACGTGTTGTCGACGTGCCACGGAGGTCTCCCCTTTCTGCACCACGGCGATGGTTCCGCCGGGATCTCAGCCTGCCTGAGCGCGATACGAAGGTCGGCCGACGGCCTCGGCTGATGTGTTGAACAGACGCCGACTCAGGACGCCGGCGTGTTCGGCCTGGAGGATGAGTTCGTGCCATTCGTCGAGCTCGGCGTCCGATGTTTCGGTGTCGCGAGCTTCCAGGTCAGCCGCACGGGCCAGGAGTCCTTCGACGAGGCCAGCGAGCCGGTCGCCAAGGTCGCGTGGCACCGCTCCTCTGAGCCGCAACCGGTTACCGTCGTGGACCACAACGATGCCGCGGCCGTAACCGGACCGACGAAGGATGGTCTTGACGACGTCGAGGTAGCAGCCGGCCCAGCCGTCGATAACGACATCGGCATGTGCGGTGTGTACGGCACCCTCCCCCTGGAGGGTCCGTCGACAGGTCGACGGCATGGTGAGGTCCTTTCAGCGTGCGCGCCCAAGCGCTGCACACCGTGCTATGCAGTGTCCCGTGAGACACCGCCTTCTTAGCTCAGGACCCCGGCCGACACGTCAGGCGCGGAGCCGATCTCACTTGCGTGAGCGGCAGCGGGATCGTACCTCGCCGGCGTCAGGGCCTCATTCCAATGTGCCGCACGGCACAGCCCTGATCACCGGTGCTGCGGGAGGCATCGGCAGCGCGCTAGCGCACGAACTGTCAGCCACCCACGAGGAGCTGATTCTTGTTGATACTGACGGCGATTCGCTGTCCTCGCTCGGTGCCGCACTACCTTGCCCGACACGCCTTGCGGTCCTCGACGTTACGCACCCGCGATACCGGCACGACCTCACAGATTTGGTGCAATCCGTACCATCTCTTGACGGTCTCTTTACCTTCGCTGGGGTGATGCACACCGGCACGGTCCAGCGGAGCACCCTCGACGACCTCGTCCGTGTCATCGAGATCAACCTCGTGGGCACCATAGCGACCGTGCACGCCTGTCTGCCATATCTGGCGGCCGGGGCAAGCGTCGTCACAGCATCGAGCGCGATCGAGGGCATCGCTTTTCCGAGGCACGCGACCTACGTGGCGAGCAAGGCAGGCGTCTACGGCTTCACTCGGACCCTGGCCAACGAACTCGAGCACGAGAACGCGAACATCCGTGTGAGCACGGCCCTCATCGGCGGAGTCCACACCGACATCCTCCGTAACGGCAGCTTCGCCGCTGACGAAGACCCAGCCGTGCGAGCCGCGAGCTTCGATCGGCGGGTGGCGAGGTCCTCTGCCGAACAGATCGCACACACCATCGTGCGGGGTCAGCAGCGCGGGGCCCGCGTTATTCACGCCGGCCCCGACTCCCACATCGCGTCACTCCTGGCCCGGACTCTCGGTCGATACACTCGACTTCCGCGCATGTGAGTGACTCGTGGCGGAAGGGGGAAGGGGAATATGTCTAGCCCGGAGTGGTGTCTCGTCGAGACATTCGGCCTCAAGCCACCGACGCTGATCGGCCTTGGCTCTCGCCCGCGGAACATGGTGCCGCTGGAGAAGTTCTTCGCCCGCAATCGCGCTTCGCTGGCCGCGGCCCAGACCGCGATCGGCCAGGTGGCGGCCACTGGGGAGCCGTACGACGTGACTGCGGCTGGTGGGCGACGGTGCCTGGCTCATCCACTGCGCGCTTATGACGGGCGCGTCAACGGCGCCTGGCTATGGCTCGGCGGGCCGAATGTGTCAGAGCCGCCTTCACACGATTTGGCTGGCGCCTGGTATTTCAATCTCACCACTTTTGAGGTCGCCGGTTCTGACGAGTTGCTCGACCTCTACCACCAGCCGAAAGATGAGCGGCGGACGAAGCGAGCAATGGGTGAGGCGTTCACGCGACTTGCAGCCGGCCCTGACGCCTCCGAAGCCCTGGCGAAGATCGTGCAGTCTCAACCAGGTAGCGAGCACCAGGCGATTTGGACGGTCGTCTGTGACGATGGAGACCGGCGTGCCGCACACTTCTCGTGTCGGGCGATCCTGCATGAACCGTCGGATGGCCCCCAGATCGTCATGCACGGCATCACGCACGACATCGGGCCCGCCGACGACGTTCCTCAGGCCCCTCAGCTGGCTGTTCTCGAGCGGCGAGTGCTCGACGCCGCAGTTCGGCCCGGCACCCACCGCGCGATCGTCGACGTTCGCTCCGGACACATCATCCAGTGGGTCGACTTGCCACCTACCGTGATCGACTGGGCCGTCCCGGGCGTCGACATCTTTCACCCTGACGACGCCAGCCGCGTCCAGGGCCTGAATCGGCTGGTCGACGGCGCAGCGACCGCGACAATCCGGCTCCGCGGCACCGACGCCCCATGGCTCCCGGTCAAGGTCACCAGCCAGCCCATGTTGCTGGACAACGCCACCACGGCCGCACTGTGGACCATCGATCTGGGGCAGGGAACCGACTAGTCCGCGCTCTCGCGGCGACTGCGCGAGACCTCCAGTGCCTCTTTTAGCTCCGCCAGTCTGACTCCTAGAACACTCGCTAGAGGTGTCAGGTCAGCGTCGTGCGGCATCTTCCGAAACGCGCCGGCCTCCCAGCGGATGTATGTCGCGGCCGCGAGATGTGCCCTGCGCGCGGTTTCCCGCGAGTCGTACCCGGCCTCCAGTCTCAGGAGGCGCAAGTCAGCAGCCCCGTCGACACCATCGAGCAGATCTACGACCCGTATTCCCAGCGCCTTGGCCAGTTTGCCGATCGTCGCTGCCCTTGGGGTCGAGGAGCCCAACTCCCACCGCGACACTCGCTCCCCACCGGCGACCCCGATCAAGCGGGCCAGCTGGGTTTGGGTCAACCCAGCCTTTTCGCGGGCATCACGCAATGCGTTTGCGCGGAAGGCGAGACGATTAGGCACCCAGGAACCTTATGGGCCCTGTTGGGAGCCCGTGGGCGAAGGGGCCGAAACCCCTGTCCGCGTCAGACGACGGCGTTGGTCTGCCTGGTGGCCACCTGGAGTGCGCCAATCACCACCAGCGTGCGCGTCACGTCGCGCTGAGCACGGTCGGCTGCGGAGGCGCGTAGAGCCTCCACTGCCTCCAGCTCCTCGTCCGTCACCCGCGCCGTGACCTGTGTCGTCGGGCCGCCCTCCCGGTTCTGTCCGCGTAGACGGCGTGGACCTTCCGCCGCCTCCACAAGCCCAGCAATGGCCCCTAGGACAGCCTCTGAGTGGTCCTGGCACGTCCAGCTCACCAGCTGCCCCCACGACGGCTTGCCGCGGCCTTTTACGAGGTCGAGCGCTCCGCTGTACAGCGACGCTGGGACGCGGGCGGGGATGACCGTGATGCCGGCCGGCTCCCGGTCGCTGCCGGCGGGTCGCCCACCCTGCCCACGGGGAGCGACAACTGCCCCGCCGGCGGCGGGCCGGGGCACGTCAGTGCGTGGCTGCGGCGTGCTTGGCTCGACTCCCTCGCGCTCCTCGGAAACCCGCCGAAGCAGCCCTCCGAGGGGTGCGGCTTCAGGTTCCGGGGCTGCCGGAGCGGTCGGTTGGTCGCCGGCGTCCTGCCGCGCGACGTCGAACACGTTCTTTCCTACTCGCCTAGGCACTCTTGGCCGCCTCTCGGTCACCGATCCTCGTGAGGATCTCGCGCGTCAGCTGCTCGTAGTCCCCTGCCAACGCGTCCCCAGAACTGCGCGACCACCACACGTCTTGGTCTCCCTTCACGGCGTGCGCCGCGCCGCGCGCCCGCTCACGAAGGTCGGCAAGCCGACTCTTGCGCTGGTTCACTGCTTCGGCCGCCACCTCCTGGGCCGACAAACCATGTCTACGTGCATCAATGGCGTTGGCCGCGTTGTAACGGATCATCGCCTCGAACGGCGCACCAGCCTCCCCGAGCGCTTCGGTCAGCTCGGCCCGGATCGCCTGGTTCCGTACGGTCGCGCGGTGGTCGACCATCGTCAGCACTGCTCCCAGGAACTCGATCTCCGCGCCCTTGTTCGAGACTGCGTCCGCGTATCGGGCGCCCATCTTGTCGAGCCCGTCGAGGGATGCCTCATCACTGTTCGTCGGGACGATGAGCCAGCGGGCCGCTAGCAAGTACGCGTCAAGCAGGGCCGTATCGCCGGGGCCCGAATCGATCAGCACCAGGTCGTACTTCTGTGAGGCACACAGTCGGCCGAGCGCGCCCCGCAAATTCGATTCAAGACGAACCCCTGAACCCGGGCTGACGGCCGCGCCGAGTGCGCCCTGGAGCTCGGGTCCGCCGCTGATCACGTCTACTCCCCTCACGGTCTCCGGAGTGAGGTCGATTCCGTACTGCATCGCCATTGCCAGCGCTCGGCCGCGATCAGTCTCCAGGCCGAAATCGATCTTGCTCACGTTCCCCTGCGGGTCCCCGTCGACCACGAGCACTCGGTAGCCCGCTGCGGTCAGCACAGCGGCGATCGCTCGGACGAGGCTCGACTTCAAGACCCCACCCTTGCGATTCGCCACAAGCACGACCCGGCTCAGCACATCCGTCCAGTCATCCATGTGTGTATTCATACCGCCTCCTGCCGTCTACTACGGCTGCGACACGCGCTAGCGTCGTGCATCTTCATCACGCCTACCTTGCCGCTTCGCTCGTGTATTAACGTATGTATAGAAGTTTATACATGTTTCGTGCTTGCTGTGCTGCTCGTCCCGTAGATTCATCCACCGCGTCATAGTCATCGCTACTTCCTGCTCCCTCTCCGTCACCTGGCGATGACGGAGTCTCGGTCGAAGCCGGGAAGAGCAGCTTGACTCTCGAGGAAGGCCTGGTCGCGACCCGCACCGGGCGCCCCGAAGACGCGCGTGCTCTCGCGGCGCATCTCAGCACCCTGGGTCGCCTGACTGATGCCGTACCGATCGCGGTGCCTACGCCAAGCGGCCACGTACGCCTGCTGGAGCGGAGGGGCAAGGCCAGCGAACCACATCGCTCTGTCGGCCGACTCGCGTTCCAGTGTCGCGGGGGAGAGGTGATCCACCCAGTGGTCATGTCGCTCGGCCTCGTCGACGCCCGCCCGCCGCCGGCGATCCGCCCAGGCCGACTTGAGCCGCTCTTGTTCGTCGATCGACTGCGATCGGAACCGGTCCGACAGCGACGCGGCTCGCTCGAGTCGTTCCGATCGCTCAAGCTGGTCCCACCATGCCTTCTCGCGCGCCCGATTCGCCTTGAGCGCCGCCGCACGCGCCACACTCCAGTCACTGCGTGCGCCGGCGCGGTACGCCGCGCGCTCGGCCTCGATCCGCTCACATGCCTCGGCGTGGCGGGCTGCTGCCTCCTCCCGAACCGCCACGGTCGGCGGGCTAGTCAGGCACATCCACTGGCCGGCCTCGTCACACTGCACCAGACCCGCCCGGGCGAGTGCGGTGAGGGCAGCTCTCGTCGTCCGCAGCTGGCTGGCTGAGGGCTCGTCCGCCCTGTTCTCCACGATCGCCGCCGCTGCACAAAGCTCTCCAGTTGTCTGGGGGTTCGAGGTGCGCTGGAGGGTTCGCCAGAGCTGGTGGCTAGCGCGGGGCAGGGTGCTCCATAACCCTCGTACCTCTTTGGGCCCGGGGGTGTGAAGACCAGGTGGGAGGATTTCCCTCACCCCTTCCAGACGAGGAACTTCAAACTCAAAACTCGAGCTGTCGCACTTCGTGGTGCTGAAGGTCGAGGTATCGAGCCGCCCTAGCCGGCCGTCGAGATCGCGCAGGGCCTGGCGGATGGTGGCTCGATCGCTGACGCCTGTGTCCAAGACCAGGTCACGCTCGGGCACGGGAACTCTCAATGTGTTCGTGCGCTCCATCCGGTCGAGGATGTGGTGACCAACCAGGAGCAGCGACGGACGCCGCCGCGCCGGGTGACGCCATTGGAGGTCATCGAGGACGTCGCGGGCCGCCGCGACCGCGGCGGCGACCGCGGGATCAATTTGGCGGACGGGCTCGAACGCGTCGTCGTTACGGACCGCCCGGTTCCACACGTACTGGATCCACCAGGAGCGACCTCGCGCTTTGGCCTTGCCCATGGCGCTCGGGTGGGATCCTGAAATCTCCTGCCAAGCTGATGCGGCGTCGTGACCGCAGCGCAGCAGCCATGCGGTGGCGATTGCTTCCCAGGACGACCCCCACGGCTTCACCTTGTGGTCGTGGCCACCGATCTCCGGGCGCTCCCCGGTTCGCAGGTACGCCGCCCATTCGGGCGGCAGATCCATCCGTCGTCGCGGCCGCGGCTTCAACGGTGCCCTGCCCGGCGCTTCTGCTCGGTTCGTGGTCGTTGGGACAGCTGCGGCCAGTCGTGGGAGTGTGCGTAGTGCCTCTCGGAGATCTCCCAGCGCCTGTGGGTGGGGTCCGGTGCGGTGTGGTGCGCTCAGCGGTCGGATGGCGGTCCGTAGGTCAATGGACCTGGCCGCGACAGCGTGCTTCTCCCGCAACGCTCCGATGTATTCGCGCAGCTGCTTGTGCTCCGGTGGGAGAGCGATGAAGACGTGGTTCCGGCCGTCGACCGGGCCGGAGGGCCGCACGAGGTTCCACGTGTCGTGCTGAGCGCACCAGCGGGCGATCTCCTCAGTGATCGCGTGACCGTGGATACCGTCGACGTCGACGTCGACGGCGGACATCCCGAGACGCAGCCGGCCGACGATTGACGCCACCCGTCCTCGGCCGAGCAGGGCCAGGCCCGCATCAAGAGACGGGACGACGACGCCAGCGACGCGGGCGTTCGCGGCGTCGATGGCGAACCAGCCCGTTGGGTCGAACACGGCCTCGTCGAGTGCTCGTGAAGCAGCCAAGACACGCCGACCCCTGCGTGTAGGGGTTGCGATGTCGGCTGCCGTTGCTACAGTAGGCAGCGCAAAGCCTCCTTACTTGGGAAGAGTTGGGACTTTCATCACGTCGGATCTGCGGCAAACAGATCCGGTGTCACTTTCGACTAAAGGCCGTCGCCGGCAAGCGGCGGCTTTCGTCGTTTCAGGGCAATGCCCCGATCAGGCTCCCTGCGCGAACGCCTCCTCATCGAGACAGAGGGGGCTCTCCGGGCGCACGAAATGTTCCCGTGCGTCGGCCTGAACCAGGAGCTCGATATAGGCAGCGATGCTGATGCCTGCTGCGTCCGCTGCGGCTCGCGCCGCGTCACGTGTTTCCGGGGATACGCGTCCCTGGAGCAGAACGGCCGGCGTACCTGCCGGCACCGCGCGCTTTGCGCGCCCTCTGACCGCTGCCATGGCTGACATACTGCCAGCCGAATGCATACCGCTCCCGGATGCTCCGTACTGCGGCGTGTCACAGAGTGGGAGCAGGTTGCCGGCCAGGCGCCGGTGTCGCAACGCGGTCTTTTTCCTCCGGGCGACATCGTGCGCAGCCCTGGGTTTCGTCGACCGGCGGGCGCGCGACGTTCGTCAACGCTCCTGTCGCGGACATGGCGGCTCGGCTCACCTCCACGACCTCGTCAGCATCCGAAACCAGTGACTGCCGGACGATGTCGGGGATCTTGACTGCCCGGTTGGCGTGCACATCCGCGGGGGATACCGGGGCGCTGAAGTCGTGGGTGCTGGCCCTGTTCGGGTCGGTCTGATCGACCTCTCGGGTCCATGCGGCCATGATGCGTGCAGAACCCTGCAATTCCGGTTCCTGATCGACAACATCTCGGTAGACGCAGGCCAGCTCTGCCGTCGCGATCATGGCCTGCTGGACGGTCACCGCTGCGTCGGCCAGGTCGACACGGCTCGCCATGACGTCGGGGGTAGCCCATCGTGTCCGGTCAAAGGCGATCTCGTGTACTGCGGCTCGGCACTCGCCTGCGGCGTGCACGAGGGCAGGGTCGGCTCGTTCGCCCCTACTGCTCAACGTTCCCCACCGATTCGCTCCTCGGGCCCATGACTGTTGGTTGGCGTCGAGCGCGGGCGCGAGCCGGTGCTGGTAGTCATCTCCGTCGACACGACCAGCAGCAGCGGCCGCGCCGAGGAGCGCTGTGCTTGCCGTGGCGATCATGGCCTGAGTTCCGGCAACCAGGTTCAGATTCGCTGCGCTCGGTGCAGCGGCGAGCGTGCGGTGGGCCTGGATGTCCCAAGCAACGAAGGCCTGGTGGAGCCGGCCGGTGCCCCACGGTGGGGTGTAGTGCTCACCGGCCAGCACTCGGCTGAAACCGTTGCCCACGTAACCGCCGGCGAGCTGCTCGAATGCTGTGATTCGGGTTGCCGCGTCCTGGCCTCGAGGGATGCCCCGCAGCTCCCGCGCGCTTGCGCGCTTAGTTGATCTTGCTCGCACGTCGTCGACGTGCTGATGCACGGCCACGCCCACGGCGTGCGCGCCGACGTAGAGCGTGTGCATCACGCGCATCCGCGCAGAATCGAGGTCCTTGCGGCCGGCCTCCGTTCGAGGTCTCACGTGTCGCCCAGGGCCGGCGGCCAGCTCGGCCGCTCGCTGAAGGTTGCCAGCGATGCTGAGCAGCCGCTCGTCGGGCGGCCCGTCACCCGGCCAGCCCTGCGCCAGCTGCACCCTGTGCTGCGCTTGGCTCATCGCCTCCAGTCGCTGCATAGTCGCGCCGTCGACCGGACTTGAGAGCCGGTGTGGTGGCAGCGCGGACCACAGCTCCCCGGCCGCTTGCACCACCTCGCCCCAGGTGCGCAGCATCGCCGCGGCATCATCTCCGTCAACATCGAGGAGCAGCTGCCGGCTCTGGAAGTCGGCGTCCAGCAGCAGCTCGCCGATCGAGCGTCCGTCCACCGGGGTCGACGACGTGCTCACGAGCTGGCCTCGCGCAGCAGGTCTGTGATGCTGACGACGATCTTGGAGAACCCCGCGGTCTCATCCTCGATCGGGACGTTGCGGGCAAGTCGCTCGGCGATCCGGAGGAGTTCCAGGGGGTCATCCTGGGTCGGCGCCGGCCAATAGGGGTCCAGTTGCGAGGGCACGAGGAGCGCGGTCTCGGCCGCGGCCAGCTGGAGCCCGAGGCTGAGGACATGTCTGACCGATCGTGGTCCTTCGGCGGCCGCCTGTCGGCCAGTCTGTGCGGCCGCGTGGTGCAGCACTCTCGCGATCGTTGCGATCGTCTCCTGCGTGTCGTGCGGCAACAGGGTGGGTGTGGTCACGGCGCGTCTCCTTCCGGTTGATTCGGTCTGGCGACAATCCAGCCAGGTCGCCGGTCCTGCCCGCACCGACCAGTCGGTGCCTGTGGATAACTCGATGGCTGTCTGCGGGACGGGTGAAACTGGTCTTGCAAGCCCTAAGGAGCGCGGCTTGCGCTGGCGGCTACCAAGCCACCAGGTCGAGGCACTTGCACTAGTGCCCTTTCGAGGGAGCAGGAGTAGTGATCGCGATGAGCAGTCATCGGAGGCTGTACCGCGCCTTGAGCGACGGGGCCGGCGTGCTGGTGAGCACGCTCGTCACCTGCATGCTGGGTGCCGTCGTGCACCCAGCACTGGGGCTGGCGTTGTTTGTTGCCGGGCTTGTCGTGTCCGCGGCGCTGCTCGCTGGCCGCGGCGAAGAGCTCGCTGTTCGACTGCTGGCCAGGGCTCGCCGCCCGCAGGCCTACGAGCTGGCCGCGTTACGGCCGGCGATCGCTGTACTCCAGGAGCACGACCTCGCCTCGGAGATCCGGCTGTTGGTCCGTGATGGAACGGGCATCCGAGTCGGAGGCGCTGGACGCCGAACCGTCCTGGTGTCGCAGGGCCTGATCGAGGCCGCTGCGTCCAGACGAGTCCGACCGGACGAGGTCGCTGCTCTGCTAGCCCACGCCCTCGGTCGGGTCCGGCTTGGACAGACCAAGTACGACGCTGCGCTCGAGTTCTGGCTTCTGCCGTGGCGGGTACTCCAGTCGTTCGCGCGTGGTGTCGGCCGAGCTGTTGGCTGGTTCCCGCTGACTGGGCTGGCTTGGCGTCTGCGTTTCGTCATGGGCCTGGTCGCGATGGTGCAGGGCTTCGCCGAGGGCCGCGGCCTGTTCGGCGTGATCGGCACCGTCGTCGTGGCGGCGTCGTATGTCGTGCCGTGGTCGGCGCGGCAGGCTGAGCTCTCGTCCGAGGATGAGGCTGATGCGTTCGTTGCGGATGCCGGCCTCGGGGACGCGCTCTCACGATTTTTGGAACGCGGCCGCCGCACGCCTGGTGTTCTTCTTCGGGTGCACAGGCTGCGAGCCGCGACGGTGCATGAGCCTCAGCGTCCTGTCCTCATGTCATGACTCCTGGGGGCAGCAATCCGCCCATCTGGGCGGGCCGGTCACCGTCTCGGCACCGACTCTGGCCTCGGGCAAGGGTGAGGTCCGGTCGCTGCACGTTTGCGACCGGACCTCACTCCTATGTTCAGCGGCGTGGGCCCGCACTTGTTGAGGGGTCGTCGTACGCCCAGGCCTCTGCCTCGGCGTACTCAGCGCCCGTCCGTGCAGCCACACTGCTCTCTCTGACCGCGATGCGCTGCTGGTCCTCCGCGGCCTCGGCGGCACCGATCGCTGCCGATCGTCGCTCTGCCTGGATTTCCAGGCCTTCTTCTTTCGCGTCGTCAGCTGCTGATGCGTCGTTCATGACTCTTCCTTTCGTCCCGTGTCTCCCCAGAAGGTGCAGACAGCGTTGCTGGCGGTCAGCTGATGTCCGCGCAGTCGCGCCACATACCAACCCGCCGCTTCTGAGCGGTTCCGGCGACGTCGACGTAGCGGTCGGCCCGAGCAACGCGCGGGGTGGATGGCCTCGCCCACGCGTACCCTTCGCGCAGCAACGCCTCCTGCACATCGACGCCGCGGATGCTCACGTAGCGAAGTAGCCGCCCGTAGCTGTCCTGGTCGGCCGCTGCCGGGTCTGCTGTCAGCAGGATCTGGGTGCCTCGAGGTGCGAGCCGGCGAAGTTCCGTTCGGGCTTGCTGCCCAAAGCATTGTCCGACCCGGCCGGGGTGATCGATCTCTGGTGCGTTGATGCCGAGCAGTCGGATCCGCCGCGCAGTCCCATCGAGATCGACGTTCAGGGTGTCGCCGTCCAGGACGTACGTGACCCTCGCGGTCTGCTGCGCAGCCGAGTGACGGTCGTCGTGCCGGGTTCCTACCGCGATGGAAGCGACGAGGGCACCCGCTAGGACTAGCGCCGCGGTGATTGCTCTCATCGGGCGACGCCGAGGGTCGGCCCGACTACCGTCGACGATGCTTCTCGTCGCGGTGTCCGGCTGGAGACGCCCTCGACGTGGTCATCCGGTGCGCCGGCCACCGCTGCGGCGTGACTGCGAGCATGGCGCAGGTAGGGGAGTGCGTCGGCGATCTGCTCTCTTGCTGCTGTGATCCGGGCGCCTGAGGATGGGTCGTCGCGCAGCTGTGCGGCCGCGTCCTCGAGGTGCGGCCGCGCCTTCTGGATGGCCACGGTGACCTCGATCGTGTCGGTCAGCGTGTCGACGACCTGGTCGTGGTTCGCAGGGGTCAGATGTGGTGGTCGCGCCATGGTCATCGCGTCTCGGTAGGCGTCCCGCAGGTGGTCGTCAGCCCGGCCGAGATGGACGAGAGACTCCTCAACTGTGTCCCGATAGCAGTTGATCAGCCCGATGATGGATTCTTGGACGCCGGTTGACCAGCCGGTCGTCGAACCGAGGTCCTCCTTCCGTTGCTGGAGCCCCCGGTCAGCGCCCTCTAGGTAGTGGGTCGCGCACTCCAGATAGTGCTCGATGTTGCCCATCGCCAGCTGCACACGTTCGGCGAGAAGATCGCCTCCGGTTGCGTCCGGACGAGCGGTTGGCTGATCAGTCATCGGCTGTTTCCTTTCACCGCCGCGGCGCCGGGCTGGGACGGAGTCCGACCTCATCGGAACGCCGCGTACGACCCGCCCGCCCGGTCGCCTCACTCGTGATTGCCCGGGCCTCCAGGCAGTCCCAGTCGGTCTGGTCGTGGGCGGTTGGCGGCCTCAATGGGCTGGGAATGTTGTGCCGCTGGCGGCTGCGCAGCACCGTCCGGTCGACGATGTCCAGGTGCTGGCCGATCTGACGGTCGGATGCTCCACGCGCAGCCATGCCTCGTACGACTTCGGTCCGTTCCGCCGGCGTCAGACTGGTTGCTTCACCGGTGCGAGCGATCGCCCGATCGACAGCGACCATGTCGATGGTTTCGGCGCCGGCGGCGACCGAGACGTCCGTCTGTGGTTCGGCGCGAGGGTCGTCGATGGTGTGGTCGTCCCAGGCCAGTGGGGGTGCATAACCGCGGTTGCGGGCGCGCGCCCTAGTCGCCGGCGACGGACCAGGCGTCATGCTCAGCTCTTCGTAGACGGTCTTGATCTCACGCCACTTCTCCAGCGTGATGAGGTTGCCCGGACCGCTGAGCACCCTAGGCAGGCTGGTGGCGCCGGCCTCGGCGATGTGGTCCTTGGTCCAGCCCATCGCCATGAGTGCGTGCACCCTGCGCACCGCCCCAACTTTGGGCACATGGCCGGACTGCTGCTGGTCATACACGTCCGTGAGCGTCAGCCCGGAAACCCGGGTGGCGGTTCGGCGCTGAACGGTGGTTCGATCTCCGCTGAGGATCGCCTGTAGTGCTGGTGCGCTCAGCCCGGTACTGCGGGCTAAGGCTTTCACTGGCACATCTGCGTCGACGAAACGCTGAAGTCTGCGACGGATCGGGTCGGCTGGCACGTAGCGGGTCAGACCGCGTGCGCGGTCTAGCTGGTAGGCCACCTCGTCGGCCTTGGTGCGGTAACCCATTGCCCGGCACCTCCGTCAGGGTTCTGTTGCCTGCCTGAAGGTGCGGCTCGACCGCCTGGCGGTCACCGGGGCCTAGGGAACGCCCAGCTCGGCGAGCTGCTTCCCTGGTGATTGCGTCTGCCAGCGATCTCATCCCTCCGCCGACGCTCATGGGTTGCTCGCTGCCGAGCCGGGCTCTGCCGGGGGCCCCCGGCCGCCATTGCCCGATCCAGTCGCGACCGGTCCGCTGGTGTCGGGACCGGCGTCGCCCGCCGTTATGGCCGTGGTGTCCCTTGCAGAGCTGGCATGGGCGCCCCGGCCAGCTCTGGTCGGTGTGTCGTGAGGCGTCGGTGCGCGTTCTGTGTGACTTCGTCGGCTTCGTGCAGTGATCGGCGGGTACTGCGGTCGCTGTGGTCGACCAGTTCGCCCAACTGTTGTAGCCGTGTCTCGGTTCGGGCTAAGACGTCGCCGGTAGCACCCAGGCCTTGGTCGACGCTGACTCGGGAGCTGAGTGACGTGTCCGCGTTCATGCGTTGCGCCGCGATGTGTTTCACCGCGGTGAGGTGGCCAGTGGCTGCGACCGCCGCAGGGTGGGCCATCTCGAGAAGGTCGCTGATCCCGTCCAGGTGTGCACGTGCTCGACTGGCGAGCTTTACATCGTCGACCGATGCGCCCGAGAGGTCAACGGTGTCGAGGACCTCTTTGGCCCGCTCGACCCGGCGAGCCGCGTGCTGTAGGTGGTCGCCGAGGTCGGCGCCGGTCGCTTCGGTGACTGCGCACCGCCCCACCAGTTGTTCCATCTGGTGTGTGACGTTGCGCATGTATCCGCTGGCCATGGGCTCGCCGACGATGCGGGTCTTCGCCACGTCCAGGGTCGCGTCGTCCAGCAGTCGCCGTGCTGACCTGGTGGCGTCGCGCAGCTCCTCGATCATGCCGGCGGCGGCCCGCAGGTCGATGCGGGTTCGGTGCAGATCGTCAACGACCTGGTCGATGTCCCCGTTCACCACGAGTCTGCGCCCGTGTCGTCGTCGCCGAGCTCTTCCACGAAGCGCTTGAGGAGCTGGTCGAGCTCGTCGTTGGCCGCCTGAAGGTGTTCGCGCATCTGCGTGCTGTCCAGCGGGGCCTCAGGTGTGCACATGTCGGTGGTCTCCGCTCGGGTTCGTGGCCCGCCTGGCTGCGGGCTCCTCACTCTCCCCAAGGCTGGATGCCGGCCGCTGGCGGTCAGCCCCGCCAGCGGTTTCAGTGGGTCTCAGCCTTCGGGGTCCGCTGCAAGTTGCGGGTGAACGCCTCAAGCACGGCTCGCGGCAGTGGGAGGCAGTTTGCGATCTCGTCGAGGTGTACGACCGATCCGCATCCGCTCCGAACTCGGCCGATGTCTGGCGACTCCGATCCCGAGCAGGTCGGGTCGAGCGAGTTGAGGGGGTCAGGGGTGCGCTGGGCCTGCACGTTGGCTGTGATGTTCGGCATGGTGATCGCTCTCCTGTGTGTGGTCGCCATGAGGCAGGTCAGCCTTGGTCATCTCCCTAAGGCGGCCTGAGCGGCTGCGGCGGTCATCGGTCCGGCATTTCCCGAATACGGACATTTGTTCGATACTCGGTCAGTGGGGCAGTCCCGACGTGAGCGAACCTGGTCGGCGCCTTCTCGCACTCGGCATGCGTGGTTGCGGGAGGGCAGTCATCCGCATGACGTACCCCGGCAGGTGTACGTGCTGTCCTGGCGACGCCACTCCTACCGCTGGTTCGCGTTGGTCGTAGAAGCCGTCGAGGTCGAAGGATCATCGGATCCAGTCGTAGTTCAGCGCTGGGTTCCGGGGTCGATGCTGCGCCCGGTGCGCGCCGACTTGAATCGGCTCTACGGGCAGGGATGATCTAGAACGGTGGCGCGCCGGGTCGTCGAGCGGGAGTGAGGTCGGCCGCCGACATGTTCTGCTCTTCCGCGCGACCGTGACTGGGGGCCACGCTGCGAGCCTCGGCGGCATCGAGGCTGGTTGTGGGTCCGATCCCGACCGCCGCCAGGAGGTGCCGTTCATCGATGGGTTCGACTCCGACGCCGGCACGCAGCTCGTTGATTGCAGTGCGGACTTCACCCAGTGCGTCGTCGTCGACCTCGAGCTGGTTGAACAGGTGCTGGCCCGAGGGGATCATGTCGTCCTCGTAGTCGAAGACGTCCTTCCACTGCGGCCGATACCCGAGCTGATCACGGACTCCTTCCACCACCCTGGGGTCTTGGACCGCCCTGGCCATGTCGCCGCCGTGGGCCGCCAACGCCTGCGCGAATCCGCGGCTCCGGGATGTCTGGCTCGTCCATCCAGTGAGCCGATGCGTACGCCTGGTCGCTGGCCGCGTGAGCCTGCTCGACGATTCGTTCAGCGGTCGCTAGTCGTGCTTGGTTGGCTGCGGGGTCCTGGCCCTCGACACCCATCCGCAAAGCTACGTGCGGTGGAGCGTCCAGGACGTCGGGGTAGTTCAGGGAATGCTGCGTGATCTCGGTCATCGAGCCGCCTCCAGATGGATGGGATTACTCGCCTATACCCCTCTGAAGACCGGCGCGTTCGTGTCGGCGGTCAGCGGCGTGGACCGGATTCTCCTGGTGACCTTCCTGGTAGACCCTGCACCCGCCGCCCAGCGTCCGCTCGGGGAGGGGCTGGTGGAGCGTGCTCAGTATCGGAGCGTCGCAGAAGGTCCTCCAGCTCGGGGAGTGCGCGCTCGTCCTTTGGACGTGCTGCGGCGGTCTTGGACCTGATGATGTCTTCGAGGCTGGCCACCTGGATTTGAACGTCGCCGACGTACCTGGTCGCGGCGCTGCGCACTAGGTCGCCGTACCCGTCCGTGCCGGCAGGGTGGAACGAGATATCGAGGTCGCCATGTGCGGTCGTGAGATTCGCGAATTGGAGCCCGGCCAGCGCCGTGGCGTCCGTGCTCCAGGGCAGGCCTTCATCGATGCCGGGCACTCGAATGTGTGCGTCGAGATCTCGGAGAGCGTCCGCGAGGCGACTGAGGTTGTCGTCGTCCATCCCTGGTGTCACATCTAGGTCCGTGGTGGGTCGCGAGGAGCCGTGTATCTGCGCGGCGTATCCGCCGATCACGACGTAGTGCACGTGATGCCGGTTCAGGACCTCGAGCATCGGCCCGGGGTCGAACGTGCCCTCCGTCATCGCGCGACAGAGCCCGCACTTGGGTGTTCCCGAACGGCGTCAAGCAGCTGATCACGTGCTCGTTCCATTCGCGCGTGCCTTTCGGGCGCTTGTACAGCTCGTTCGTCCAGCACTCGATCGTGATCATCGAAGTCCTCGACCCGGATGCGCAGCTCCTTCCCCATCGCGATGAGCAGCTGACTGATCATCGGCAACGTCGGTTGCATGGCGCCGGACTCAATCCGCGCCACCGTGGACTGCGGGACATCAGCGAGCTCCGCAAGGGCACGCTGACTCAGCGCGGCGTTGGTGCGGGCCCGGCGCAGCAAGTTGCCAGCCCATGAGCAGATGTCGCGACTCGTGGTCGGCCCCGCCAACCGCTCGAGCGTCTCCATGTCCATACACAAATGATAGCGGATATGCGTTCAGATGGTGGGGCGCTGCGGCTCCAGGAAGACGAGGTCGATGACGGGTCGCTGGCTGTCAAGGGTTCGATCGTTGGGTGAACTCGTCGATGCGGTGATGCCTCGGTTGGCGTTCGCGTCGACGAGCGTGCGGGCGACGGCCGCCTGGAACTGTGCTTCAACGGGGGACTGCTCGGACGTCTTGTTCATCACTTCTCCTTTTACCGTGCCGGCCCGCGACCCGGGCTGGCGCTGTTAAGCGGCAGTCGCTCGGGTCGCGGGTCCGGTTTGACTGGGTCGCTGCGTTCTGTGGCGGGCGGGTCGCCGAGATGACGTTTGAAGTATCCAGATCCGTGGTAGTCGACCTGGGTGATCTCCAGCGCCTTGCCCGCCGCGTGATCGGGTAGCCCTTGCTGCCACTGCGCGGCGCGATCACGAGTGGTGTAGACACGGCCGTGGGTCTCGTCTGGACCCGGGTCGACGGATACGCCGAAGTGGCTGCCCAGCACCGTCACCCACGGTCCGTCCGCGTCGTGCCCCTGATCCGAAACCAAGGCCCAGTAGGTCTCACCCGGCATCGCCGCGCGGCTCATCGTCGTGGCCCGCGATCGAGAGTGCCGCCACCTGTCACCGGCGGCTCTCGGCGAGGGTCGTGACGGGGCATGTCCGCGTCGCGTACCGCATCCCCGCGGCTTGCGGGTTCTGGCGGCGTATAGTTCGCGGGGTTCACGCCGAGCTCGACCATCGCTCGCACCAACTGGGCCATTCGATTGGTCGGATCTGTCACGCGCTCGAGTGCATGTCGGGCTCCCATCCCGTCGCCCCGCAGCCAGGCGCCGAACGCCGCAAGTGAGGCGACGGGCGTACGAGGCTCCTCCGGGCAGCGGGTGAGCAGGTCCTTCCAGAGTGCGGCGTGGGCGCCGGCTTCTTCGCGGGTCATCGCCATGAACGCGTGGTCACGCAGCCGTACGGTCTGCACATCGGCGATGAGGCGAGCCGCATCGGTGCTGGACAGTGGCCCTCCGGTGGCAATGAATCCCTCGATCGCGTGACTCATCCAACGTTCCTCGGCCGCCACTACTGGTTCCCAAACACCGCCGGTCTCGATGTGATCGGTCGCTGCTGCGACGGCGTCGGAAAGATCCTCGCCGGTGGGATTGAAAGACGCTCGTAGTTGATCCAGAGAGTCGTACGGCGGACGGGCGCCGGCGCCGACGTAGGCCACCGCGATGCGGTCGCGGTCGGCCTGGGTGATCGTGCCCTGCGCGATCGCTGACGGCAGGCCAGACCCGAGCCGTAGCCAGGTATCGCCCTGGGCCGCGATTTGCCCGACGACGGTGCTGTCCGGCTCGAGCTCTTGGGTTACTGCCTCGCAGATCGACGTCGCCCGCTCAAGGCGGTCGGTGAACGCCACCACCATCAGCTGGCCACCCGCGTACGACGCATACGAGTCCGCCAGTGCAGCAGCGACATCGCGGTGCTCGGCCAGGTCCTCGGGGATGTCCAGTCGCGCGACCGGCCGGGGTCGATCCTGGTCGACGGGGAAAACGATCACCGAGTTCTCTGGCCGCGCACCCAACATGTGCGGGATCACGGCGACGATGTCCCCAGGTCCTGCGATCACCAACGGCTCACTCATCCCGTGCCCCTCTCCTGTAGCGCTTGTCTCCCCCAGAGGGGGAGTGGTGTCTGGTCGGCGGTCAGCGTCCGGAAATCTCAGTCATATGCACTAGTGCTTTGCAGGACGCTATAGGAAGGCCCCTACGCCCGTGGCCGGGGAGTAGGGGCCTGTGGATTGCCTGGCGTAGTGGTCTAGGCAGCGCCTTCGCGGGCGATCGTCTTGATCCAGTCGGGAACCGGCTGCCCAGACTTCTTGCTCGCCGCGATGTAGACCCGCGCAGCAGCCGTCTTGTTGGCCTTGGACACCGCAGCGCGCTTCGGCGTTGCGGCACCGTTAGGGGTAGTCGCCATGGTCGACCTCCTGTCCTTGATCTAAGTGTGCCCCGATCGGCAGTTCGCCGTCTATGTCGCTCAGGTCGGGCGCGCCGAGCACCGGGAGCACGGCGCTGGTGACGAATGCGGCGGCTTGTGAGTCAGGTGCGTGTTCGACGAGGAACTGGAAGGTGGCGATCCCGAGCGCGACCTCGCTGTCGTCGCCAGCGAGTCGCTCCATTGCCCATTTCGCCTGGTCCCACCAGCGGTCTTCGTCGGCTCGCTCACTTTGAGCCCGGGCCCCTTTCGTCGCGGCCACGTAGGCGATCGCGGCCGCGACGACTGCGGCGAGCCCACCGAACCCCGAGGAGTGGACGAACCCGTTCAGCCAGTTCCACATCAGTCGATGGAGTCGGGAAGATCGTCGCGGTACTGACCCAGGTCAACGCGCTGGTGGGGGAGCCGGCCAGCATCTCGCTCGATGTCGACCATCGACCTCGGACTAGCGGCGTAGTCCTTGGGAGCGATACCGGACCAGGGCAGCGCCGTCTCCTCCCGGATCGCCTCGACGATCTGATCCTCCGGTCCGTACCAGTCATCGCCTTCACCACCGAGGTCCCGTCGCACGTTCAACTGGATCTCCACGACGATGTCTCGACCGGGAAACAACTCGGCCGCTTTGGCGATCGCGGCGGCGCGCAACGCCTCACCGTAGGCACGTGGATCACGCTCGTATTCGAGGTCTTCGACCGCGCCTTCAAGGTCGTCGACACGGGCCAGTTCTGCTTCATCGGCGGCGGTCCGCGGGACCCGCATTTCGCTCCCGGCGGTCTTAGGGAAGTCCCACGTCTCGCCTCGTCCGTCTCCGTTCGGCTCCTCGAATGGGGGAGCGTCGTCGAGGGCCTCCCAGGTCCCCCGGCCGCCGGCGGCGGTGTCCTCGGCCAATCGGTAGCGCCACTGGTGCCTCTGACGCTGGTCTTCCAAGGCTCGCCGGGACTCGTCGTACGCGGCGGGGGAGTAGCCGAGGTCGATCAGGATCTCTTCGGGCCACAGCTCGATCCGCAGGGGCTCGGTGCGATGGCGTAGCAGCTCGGCCTGGTCGTCGCCGACGGTGGAGGTGAGCATGGTGCGGACCGACTCGGCCTCCCATGATCCGGGCCGCCCGGCCAGGGCCTTCTCGATGCTGCCGACGTTCGCGGCCGCTCCCGCCACAGCGAGGGTGACGAACTCGGCCCAGTCGGCCTGTTCGGTCTTGGTCACGCTCGGCGCCCAGGAGCCGTCTTCTGCTTGCTCGAGGACCTCTCTGCGCAGCCGTGCAGCCTCGGTGAGCACCCGGATCGCATCAGCCATCACGACGCCGTAGTCGCGTTGTTCCGGCCGCGCCGCTGGTGGGCGCTCATTCGTAGGATCGGTCATGGCTGGGGCTCCTCCCCGGTCGAGGTCTGGCGGGTGTGCCTGCACCCGCCAGACCATCTTGCTCTGTTCCGCCGACAAGGATCGGCGTTGTGTGGCAGACCTGTGGATAGTCGCGCTGCCATGCCCCGCAATAGGTGCGCAGCTTGCTCGCTGGGATGGGGGACAGGTTCCACAAGGCGACCGGCGCCGCCGCCGTCAGGTCGGTTCGTGACGGTCGCGCGTGGTCTTCAGGACGTGATGACGTATACAAGGGCCGCCAGATTCACGACGGCCAGCGCTGCGGCCAGACCTCCGCACAGATCGTATGCGGTGGGTCTGAAGCCGGCGTGCGCAGCGCATCGGTGCATGAATCCCGGGCGCGGCTGTCGGCATCGCTTGTCCTCCGTGGTGCGCCATGCGGAGCAGGTGCGCAGCCAATACGCGGCCAGGGCAGCTGGCACTCCTACGGCGACCCCGAGAGCCACCAGTAGCCACCAGTGGATCTGGCGATCCCAGAACAGCAGCGTGATCCACCAGGCGAACGAGTCGCTGCCGGCGGCACCACCCGTCCACTTCGCGGCCGTTCCTGACTTCCACCGGCGACTCGGAGCAGGGGCAGTCGCTGGCGAAGGCGTGGCCGGTCGTGGCGCGGTGGCCGGGAATCGAGGTCCTGGGGATGGCGGCACCGGCGGGAAGGTAGCCGACCTTGAGGTGCGGGCGGCGGGGTAGAAGGCCCTCGCTGAGCCGCTGCCATGCACAGGGCACCGGGCGCGGCCACTGGCCGTGCGGTGACCGTCCCTTGGCGCTGTGCATCCGCTCATGTCGTTGAGACTAGATATGGGCGCTGACAGCCCGGTTTACCCTCGTCTCTCAGCCGAAGGGGTGGCGATCCGTAGGGGCCACGTTCAAGAGGGCAGAGGACGAGGTTGGGGACGTTTCCGCCTACGCAGCCTGTTCGGTGATCCACCCGGCGACCTGCGCACCAAGCAGGACAAGTACGACACTCGTAGCGGCGGTGCAACACCTGGCGCGCAACGGCGTCCCCTACGAGGCATTCCTGCATCGGCGGCACTCCAGGGGAGCGTTCCGCCAATTCCTCGCGCCACCTCGACCCAGCGAGGTGATCTGCTGGAGGACGCCGTTGAGGAACTGTTCGCAGAGCACGGCGTGCCCCACATTCGGACCGGTGCCCATAACCAAGCTGAGATCACACGACGGTTCGAAATACACGTCACGCCAGCGCCCAGTGCACCGGTCGGTTGCAGGGGTACAGTACGAGGTGCCTTCATTCAGGTGCTTGAGCAGAGTGCGGTGTTTCGCGCCGCCGTTCAGACCCTCGGTTGGAGGCGTCCATCTGACGTGACAACTACGGGAGCGTCGACGTGCAGAGCCCCGATCCGTCTCGGTCGACCACATCTCTTGCGCCGTCGTACTCCTACCGACGAGTCGGGCTCGTCGAGCCCGACTGGACGCGGCTGCCGGGGTGGCGTGACGTCACTCCCACGCAGTGGCGGGACGTTCGGTGGCAGCGAGCCCATTGTGTCAAGAACGTGCGTCAGCTGCACCAGGTCATGGGTGGACTTCTCGCGGACCAGCTCTACGAGGACCTGGAGCGCGACCACGCCGAACGGGCGACGATGGCGCTGCTCGTCACACCGCAAATGCTCAACACGATGGTCCCCAATGGGGCGTCGGGTGGGTCTACGGTCACGGAGGAGTTCTACGCTGACCCGGTCCGTCGCTACATGATTCCGGTGTTCAGCGACCGCCGCATTGACTGGCCGACCCACCCCCTCGCCAGCCGCGACTCGCTGCACGAACAGAAAATGTGGGCGGTCGAGGGATTGATTCATCGCTACCCAACGAAGGTACTCGCGGAGGTGCTGCCGACCTGTCCCCAGTACTGCGGGCACTGCACGCGGATGGATCTCGTTGGCACTTCGACGCCCTCCGTCGACAAATTGAGATTCTTGACCGCTCCGGATGATCGGTTCGACCGGATGATCGATTACATACGTGGCACTCCCGAGGTCCGAGATGTCGTCGTGTCGGGGGGCGATGTCGCCAATCTTCCTTGGCCGCGGCTCGAGTCGTTCGTGCAGCGTCTGCTGGACATCGACGGTATTCGCGACATCCGTCTCGCGACCAAAGCGCTCGTCGGACTGCCGCAGCACTGGCTCCAGCCTGAGGTTGTCGCCGGAGTGGAACGAGTCGCCAGTGTGGCCCGAGAGCGGGGGGTTAGTCTGTCCGTGCACACCCACGCCAACCACGCGCAATCGGTGACGCCCTCGGTGGCCTCCGCCGTTCGGGCATTTCTCGAGGCAGGGGTGCGTGACGTGCGGAATCAAGGCGTGCTGCTCGCAGGAGTTAACGACGACGCCCACGCCATTCTTGACCTGTGCTTCCGGCTGCTCGACGACGCCAAGATCGTTCCGTACTACTTCTATATGTGCGACATGGTGCCGTTCAGCGAGCACTGGCGGACCTCGCTCGGCACTGCCCAGCAGATCCAGCACGACATCATGGGCTACCTCCCAGGATTCGCAACGCCGCGGGTCGTGTGCGACGTCCCCCTGGTTGGCAAGCGGTGGGTTCACCAGGTGGCCGAGTACGACCGGCAGCGTGGCATCTCGTACTGGACGAAGGGGTATCGCACGCCGCTCGACGACGCCCAGGACCCGACCGAAGAGTACCGATATTTCGACCCGATCCACACGCTGCCTTTGGAGGGTCGGCAGTGGTGGGAGGCTGCGGTGCTCCGGGGCGAGGCCGTGGTCACCCCGACGGATTGAGTGCCCTTGCGACCCGTGCGCTGCTCGTGGCGCGTCGACCACCACCGTCCATACAGTTCTTGAGAGTCTTCTCGAGAACTGTATGGACCAGGCACCTGCGTGGGCTCACAATCGCCTGCTGGTTCCGGCGGCACCCTCTACGAAAACGATCGCCCTTGCCTCGCCCACCCGCACGGCGAGACCACTAGGTTTGGGTCTGTGGACTTGACAGACGCCATCTCGGAGGCGTGGTCAACTCACCTGGGAATAGCAATTCCGTCTTCCCGGGCTGACTTCTTCGAGTTGGGTGGGGACTCTCTGAAGGCGCTCGGTGTCCTCGCGGACCTCGCCGATGTTGGCATCGAGCTGTCCTTGAGCGACTTTTACGCCTCACCGACGATCAGTGCGCAGGCGACATGCTCGACCGTCGTCGGGACGGGCGGTAGTACTCTCGCCGAACCCCGGGTTGGCGACGAGCCTGAGTGCGAATTGACCCCGCTGCAGACCGCCATTCTGGTCGAGGGCCAGCGGGAGAGTCGTGACCCCTTCTGGATTTCCCAGCTCTACCAGCTGCCGCGCGGGGTCGAATTCGAGGCAGTGGCGAGTGCGTGGGCCGGCGTCGTCGCTCTCCACCCTGCCCTGAGAACCGTGCTCGATCTCGACGCCGTTCCGCCCCGTCAGGCCGTGCGGTCCGCATCATCTACCGTGGGGCGGTCGCTAGAGCGTCGCGTGGCACCCCTCGGGTCGACCGGGGATCTGCAGCGACTGGTCGAGGAGCGTCGCTCGAAGGCTACCGTGGGTATCAGCCCGCTCGCGTTCGCGGCGTACGTTCAGGATCGCGCGCAACCCGAGGTCGCTGTCTGGTCTCTGGTGATCCACCACGTCGTATTTGACGGCACGACCCTGGGTCAGGTGGTTGACGACTTCTTTGCGCTGCTCTCAGGTGCGGACCTCCCTTCGCCACATCCAAGCGTGGCGTCCTACGCGCACTGGTGCTCCGCCACGGCTGCCCAGGAACGGTCCCGAGAATACTGGCGCGACGCAGTGGGTGCCCTGAGTCCAGGCGAGCTCCGCGTGAGCGAACGTGCGCCCGATAGCACTCCGCGCGCGGCTGCGAGGGCTGCGGCGTCCCGCCGCGTCGGACCCATCGCTTCAGCGCGGTTAGCGGATCTTGCGGGGGACAGGCGGTTCACTACGGCTGCCGCGGTCAGCTATGTCTGGGCGCAGGTGCTAGCCCAGTACGTCCGCGGCGGCCCGGTGGTCCTCGGACTCACTGTCAACCTGCGTGCGAGCGGGATGCCTGACGCGACTCGGGTGAGCGGGTGCCTGCTGGGTATGGTCCCGGTAGTCGTAAACGACGACGACGCGGATGCCGCCGTCGCATGCCGCGCTCTGATGAACCAGATCGCTCGCGGCACGGAGTACGCGCACCTACCGCCGGGCGAGATACTCCGGGGCGGACCCGCTGCGGAGCTCGGGGTGACCTCCACCGTGGTGTTCGAGAATTTCGCCGGATCCGAGCGCTATCGACAGGCGCTACTGGTCGAGGTGGGAGGGACGAACGACCCGCTGTCGCTCACCGTGACGACCGGTGCCTCGATCGATCTGTTGCTGGAGTGGGACGCGCGCAAGCTAACGAAGGAGACAGCCGTCGAGCTCCTTGAGGCTCTGCAGCACTGGCTGGAGCACCCGACCTGGCTCGACGAGCGGGACACGAGCGTTGGGTGGACGACTCCGGCGCAGCACTCGCGCTCGATCCTCGGTGACCCGGGGATCGAGGGGACAGCCGTCGCGAGGAGTTGGGACGTCCGTCAGCTGCTGCACGGTTCGCCGGACGAGCTCGCCGTCGTAGACTCGACGACCACGCTGACCTATGCAGAGCTCACCGCATGGAGCGAGGTGTTCGCCCGAGAGCTCGTACGTCGCGGCGTCGGACCGGGTGCGACAGTGCTTCTGCGCGGTGTGCGCAGCGCGATGAGCGTGGTCGGCATCTGTGGCGTGTGGCTAGCGGGGGCCGCGTGGTGCAGCTTGGATCCGCAACTCCCCGACCGGCGCCGCGAGCTCTTGCTGCGCCAGCTCGAACCTGACCTCGTAGTCGACCTCGACGAGATGCGCCAAGTCATCGAGAACAGGCAGCCGAGCGGCAGGCTGGAGGACGGCTTGGCGCCGCCGCTGTCAGCCGATGAGGCCGCATACTACGTCGCTACGTCGGGCAGCAGCGGCACGCCCAAGGTCGTCGCACTGTCAGCCAGCGGGCTGTCGACTGTGCGGGACGCGTGGGCCGAGATCTATGCCCGGGGCAGCCGGCTCCACGTCCTGCAGCTCGGCAGTTGGACGGCCGATGTCTTCGTGGGCGACGTCGTCAAGGCGCTCGACAGCGGCGGTCGCCTAGTCATCTGCCCCGACGAGCGTCGGGTGGACCTCGACCACCTCGCCGCGCTCATCGAGGAGCATGGGGTTTCGCTCGTGGAGACGACTCCGGCCCTCATGCTCGAACTGCTTGACCACCTACGAGCCTCACCTCCCGCGTCCCTGCGCACCGCAATCGTCGGCTCGGATGCCTTCCGGATTCAGGAGCACGACCGTCTGATGGCGGCGTGCCCGGCGGGAGTGAGCGTCGTCAACGGGTATGGGCTGACCGAGTGCACGATCGAGAACCTGGTGTACAAGTGCACACCCGGCGTACCGGCGGTTACCCCGCTCACACCGTTGGGTCGGCCGTTGCCGGGCAATCGTGTTTGGGTCGAGGACGCCCGGCGACGGGTTCTGCCTCCAGGGGCCGTGGGGGAACTGGTCGTGGCCGGCCCTCAGGTCGGACTCGGGTACGTCGAGGCCGGTCGCGTCGTAAGAGTGGGCGGTTTCGGATCCGGCGATGGGTTCAGCCACGAGTTCAGGACTGGTGACCTGGCGTCGCTCAGCCGGAACGGTGAGGTGCTGTTCCACGGTCGTGAGGACAGCCTAGTCAAGGTCCGGGGACACCGAGTGGAGATCGGCGAGGTCGAGAACGCTCTGCTCGCTCTGCCCGGGATCGAGGAAGCGTTCGTGTGCGATGTCCGGACGGCGGGGGTGTCCAGCTGTACGCCTTCGTCGGAAGTGACGGACTGCTGTCTGAGCCCGAGATACGTGCGATGCTCGGCACGGTGCTCGCGGCACCGTCGGTGCCCGCGTTCGTGGATGTCGCCCCTCGTTTAGCAAGGACCGAAAACGGCAAGATCGACCGCGTCGGGTTGCGCGATGCGTCCACGCGCCGTACGACCGCCGCGGAGCAGGTAGCTGCCTCGTCCGAGGTGCACGACCCCCCGGCCGATACCAATCTGAGGCAGATCGTGCGAGCTACGTGGACCGAGGTGCTCGGCCGCGACGTGCTCGACAACCGGAGCTTCTTCGATCATGGGGGCACCTCGATCCTCGTGATCTCGCTCTACCGTAAGCTGCGTGCGCGCCTCGCGCACTATCGGTTCGAGGTTCCTGATCTGTTCCGTTGCCCGACGATCGATTCATTCGTGCGATTCCTGCAGCTCGACGAGGCAGCCGACGCTGATCTGGCCGCGACTGCCCGCACCGCAGCACGCCGGCGCGCTATCCTCGCAGAGGTAGCCGCAGGTCGCTTGTCGGTGGGCGATGCGCTATCTCGCCTTGATACCGGCTAGCCACAGCCGATCGCCCTCCCGATCCCGATCCCGATCCCTTGGACTGGTTCTATGCGTGAAGCCATTGCACAGGTGATGCAGCTCCTCGCGGCCGGCACTCTCGACCGAGAGACCGCCCTCTGCCTCGTGAGGGCGATGAGGATGCCTTCCCTCGATCCGTCGCCGAACACCAGAGACCTCCAGTCGCCAATTGCGGTGGTCGGCGTCAGCGCCGATCTGCCCGGCTGTGATTCAATCGACGAGTTCTGGGATGTCCTCCTCCGAGGGGACGATTTGGTTGGGCCTCTCCCAGACGCGCGGCGAGAGCTATGCGAGCCGGTGGTCCGGTTCGGTTCACGACCGACCTATCAGCAGGGCGCATGGCTGTCTGGTGTCGATCAGTTCGACCCGGCCTTCTTCGGGGTCACCCCCGCAGACGCACGTTCGATGGACCCACAACAGCGGCGCTTTTTCGAGGTCGCCCACCACTGTCTAGAGGACGCGGGCTGGGCGGGTCGGATCGACGGTTCACGCACCGGGGTCTTCGTCGCCATAGCCGACAACGACTACGCCGCCGCCGATCCCTCGACGTCTCCGTCGGCCGTGCCGGGCCATGTCTCGGCGTTCGCCGCATCGAGGCTGTCATTTTTCTACGACCTTCGCGGCCCGGCGTATACCGTGAACGCAACGTGCGCGTCCTCCCTGCTCGCCGTGCACGACGCGTGCGCCTCGCTCCGAGCTGGGGATTGCGAGATGGCACTGGTCGGCGGGGTAAACATCTTCGCTTTTCCCCTCGTCGGAGAGGGGTGGCAGATGGATCAGGCCGGGATCATGTCGGTTGGGGCGCGATGCCGGCCGTTCGCAGAGGGCGCGGACGGGATCGGTCGAGGTGAGGGAGTCATCGCACTGCTCCTTAAGCCGCTCGATCGCGCCGTGGCCGACGGCGACGGCGTGCGCGCCGTCATCCGCGGCTCGGCGATCAACAATGATGGCGCTAGCGCGACGTTGACGTCTCCGCGAGCTGAGGCGCATGCTGCGGTCCTGATCGATGCGTGGCGACGCGCCGGGCTGGGACGAGACGGGTTGAGCTACCTCGAGGCCCACGGGACGGGGACTGAGTTGGGTGACCCGATCGAGGTCCGAGGCATCGCGCTGGCACTTAACGCGGAGACCTCCCGGCGTCAGTTCCTGCCCATCGGTTCGGTCAAAGGCAACATTGGGCACCTGATGGATGGTGCCGCGGGGCTGTCTGGGCTTCTCAAGGCCCTGCTGATCCTCGAGAAGGGCGTGGTGCCGCCGACCCGAGGAATCGACTTGCCCAGCCCGCACATCGACTTTCTTGACAGCCCGGTCTTCGTGCCGACCGAGCCCTTCGATCTCAGGAAGGCAACGCGTCCGCTGCGGGCGGGGGTCAGTTGCTTCGGGTTCAACGGCACCAACGTCCACGTGGTGATGGAGGAGGCCCCCCGCGCCGACGAGCAGGACACGAGTACCCAGCATGCCACGGGGCTGCCCTTCCTTTACCGGCTCTCCGCAGCGACCATGGCATCACTGCAGCGCTTGGTCACGGCCCACGCCCGTGCGACCCTGACGGCGTCGCCAGCCGATGTGGTGCACACGCTGGCGGTCGGCCGCCGTACCCAGAGGCACCGGGTCGTCGTTGTGGCTCGAGACAATGAAGAGTTCCGCGACGCGTGCCGTGCACTTGCGGGCAAGGAACCTGCCCAGTGGGCCGAGGTCCCCGGAGTGGTTACGGCGTCGCCGGGAGGCATGCTCCAGGACGGTGAGGCAGGCACACGGGCCCGGATCTGGGTGGAGTCGGGTTTGCTGGACCAACCGACCCAAGGACGTGTCACCCCCCTGCCTCTCTACCCGTTCGACCACCAGGCCTACTGGCTCGCCGTCGGCGGTGCCCGATCCGTAGTCACGTCGGCGCTGACGATGCGTGAGCCGGTGTCGGACGACGCGGACACCGTCACCTGCTGTCGAGTCGTGGCCTCTGCAGTTCTCGGCGTCGACGATGTCCACGCCGATGACAACTTCGTGGCCCTGGGAGGAAGCTCCCTGGCAGCGCTCGAGGTACGGGCGCGTTTGTCCTCGCAATACGGCTGGGACGTCCCGCTTGTCGAGATCTTGGCGGCCGATTCCCTCGCCGAGCTCGCGGAATTCATCGATCGCCAAAGGAGTGCCGCGCTGAGAGAGGTAGAGGCATGACGATCAGGATCGACTCCGAGGACGTGCTGCGCTGGCTCTCCTCCGGCGAGATCTCGTCCGGCGTCGCCGAGCAGCTACTGGGAGAACCGGCTGCGGAAGCCAGAGCCAAGCCCCGCCCGGCTGCTGCCCCCGAGATCCTGGGAGTCGCCGCCGAACCTGTCGCCGTTCTCGGAACCTCGGTCCGGCTATCCGGCATCAACGGCAACGACGAGCTCTGGGAGGCCCTCCTTGAGCGACGTGATCTCGTCGGCTCATTCCCCCGCTCACGGTTCGATCTGGTGGCGGGCGCGGTGGGCGTCCCCTCGTACGTCGACCTGGAGAGCTGCGTGGGGTCGTGGCTGGACGGCATCGAGCAGTTCGACAACGAAGCGTTTGGGATAAGCACCTTCGATGCTCAGATGCTCGGACCGGTGGAACGGCTCGCCTTGATGCTGGGCCACGAGGCCCTAACCTCGTCGAACATCGATCCGTCGACGTTGGCGCACAGCCGGACCGGTGTCTTCCTGGCTTACCAACCCGACGGTGGGTTCGACTACCTGCGCCTCCTCAGCGACCCCGACGAACGCGCGTTCCTGTCCGCAATCCCCGCGAACGCTGCGTACCGGCTTGCCTATACCTGGGACCTGCGAGGTCCCGTCGTCAACGTCGACAGCACCTGCTCCTCCTCGTTGTCGGCACTGCACCTGGCGCGTAGAGCGCTCCAGGTGGGCGATTGTGACCTGGCGATCGTGGCGGGCATCAGCCTAAGTATGTTCGGTTTTGAGGACGATGGTGCCGATCACTTCGTTCGCAGCCCGCGTGGCCGGTGCAGCGCGTACGACGATCGCGCCGACGGCATCGTATGGGGGGAGGGAGGCGTGTGCGTCGTCCTGAGTCGCAAGGCCGATGCGGTTAGACGAAACGCTCCGATCAGTGCCGTCGTGGCCGCTTCAGCGATGGTGAACGATGGCACCTCGATAGGAATGGCAGCACCCAACCCCGACGCCCACCGCGCCGCGGTGCAGGCAGCGCTGGCTGAGGCTGGCATCACTCCGGAGTCGATCGGCTACGTAGAGGGACACGGCGCTGGCACCCCTCTCGGTGACGTGGTCGAGATCGACGCGCTGACGCGCGGGCTCGACCTTGACCCCCAGGTAGCATCGTCGATCAGTCTGGGCTCGATCAAGACCGTCGTCGGACACTTGGGCGATGCCGCGGGCCTGGCCGGCTGCCTGGCAGCGATCCTTCGACTTCGGTACCGCCGACTCCCGGGACTCGCAGGGCTTGATCGCCCGAGCGCGACCGTCGACTGGGCCTCGACGCCACTGGAGGTACACCACGACGAGCGCACCTTTCCTGCCCGGGCAGGTCATCCTCGCCGGGCCGCGGTCTCCTCACTCGGGTTGAGCGGGACCAACGTCCACGTCATCCTCGAGGAGTGGGTGCCGCAGTGGTCGCCCGACGGTCAGGGCTGTGCGGACCTTCCGAGCGTCGTAAAGTTATCCGCGCCGACCAGATGGGCGGTCTGGGAGTCCGTGCGCCGACTGCGTGCGGCGATCGAGCGAGTACCGGTGCGCTTGGTCGACGTGGCTCACACCCTGGCGATGCGACCGGAGCGGGAGGCACGGGTCGCGATCGAGGCGACCGACCTTACCGATCTCACGGTCAAACTCGACCGGCTTGGCGAGGTGCGCGCCTTCGACCGAGTGCCCGACCACTTCCCGGAGCAGGGCATCTGGGTCGGCGACTGCGCGGAGAACCGCAAGCGGATCCGCAGCCATGTCGCCGGGCGAGGCATGGGGAACCCAATCGCCGCTTGGGCTGCGGGGGACGAGAATTGCGGCGACGGAGCCACGATCTCAGCGCCTGACTCTGCCGGCATCATCCTGCCGCCCGAGCCGTTAACGACCCGCCGGATCTGGCCGGAGTCCGCTCGACGACCCAATCACACCGATGTGGACGATCTGTTCTTTGCAGCGGACTGGGAGCCGACGGAGCCGGTCGTGTCGTTGAAGGCACGGCGAGACGGTGAGGTCGCGCTTGTCCTAGTGCGCGTCGGTGACACGCTCGGGCCTGAGGTGAGCCAGGCCCTGGCCGACGTCGGGTTCGAGGTCGTTGTGGCCGAGGTGACGGACCAGCACGACCGATCCGCCAGCGGCGCCGAGGTGTCCCTGGCTGACCCGAACTCGTACCAGGAACTGATCGACCGGCTCGGTGAGCGCAGTCGTCGCCTCGGAGCCGTGGTCCACGTCGTGCGACGCGACGAGGTCAGCGCGAGTTCCCCCTCGCACGTGCGGGCCGGGCAGGAATGGGGCGCGCTTGCATTGTTCCACTTGGGTCGGGCACTGGCTGTCCTCGATATGGACGCGCCCGTCGACCTCGTAGTAGTTACCGAGCCCGCGCACCCCGTCGTGCCCGAGGACCGGTTCGACCCGACGCGGGCCACAGCGTTCGGGCTCAGCCGCGTCCTCTCGCAGGAGAACCCGCACGTCCGGGAACTCTCCCTCGACCATGACGGTCACGGCCTCGCGTCCGACATCGCAGCCGAGCTTCTGGTTCCTCCGGCCGACCGCATCCCTCTGGTCGCGTACCGCTCGGGGAAGCGTTACCGCAAGCTCGTTCGGCGACGTGAGCCCGGCACCGGTCATGCTCTGCCGATCCGGACGAACGGCGTCTACGTGATCGCAGGGGGAACAGGGAACCTTGGGCCGCACGTCGCGCGGGTCCTCGGGGAGCGCGGGGCCCGCGACGTGGTGATGTTGTCGCGCTCGGGAGTACCGGACCGGACCCTCTGGGACAGCCCAGGAGAGCTGACCGAGGACCAAGCCAGGCTGGTGGAGGCTTTGCGCGAGGCGGAACGTACGGGGGTCCGCGTCCACGCCGTGGTCGCAGATGTCGTCGATTGCGACTCGCTCTCCCGCGCATTCGACCATATCGTTGCCACGATCGGACCGCCGGTCGGCGGGTTCATGCTCACGAAGCAGCTGTTTCACAAGTGGGTGGTTGATCTCACCGTCGAGGAGTACGCCGCTGGCCTCGAAAACCGGCTCATAGGGACAACGGCGTTCGCCCACCAACTCGCCCGCGTTCAGTCCGAATTCCTGGTGATGTTCTCCTCGATCTCGTCGATGAGTGGCACCAAGGGTGCCGCGGAGTGTTGTGGCGCTAACCTCTTCCTCGACTCCGCGCCCGCCTGGCTCAGCCGGCACGTCATCCCGGCCTACACGATCAATCTGCCGCTGATCCTAGGCGACAAGTCCGACTTCGTCGCACGCAGCCCGATCCCGCCCATCGATCTGAGCGAGTTCCGCGAGGTGTTACGCCGGTTCCTCAACGATGCGCACGCCTTGGACGTCGTCGCACGTTTCGACCCCGAGGAGGTGCGCTACCTGCGACCGGTGCTGCGCATCCCGCTGTCCGACGACGTGCTTCCCAATGAGGCGAGGCCGGCGCCCGACCTCGGGTCGCAGCTTCCCGTCCTTGCGGACGTCAAGGGAGTTCTGCGTAACGCGTGGGTTGACACCCTCGGCAGTCCACCGGAACCGCGGACGAACTTCTTCACGGCCGGCGGCTCGTCGCTGAGCGCCATCCGGTTCGTGTACCTGGTCGCCAAGGCCGCGCCCGGCCTGCGGCTGGACGTTGCGACTCTCTACTCTTCACCGGTGTACGACGACTTGGTCGCAACCTTGCACACCCCGGATCCCGTGGACGTACCCGCGGCGCAGGATGGCGGGGGCGACACTGGCGACCTCGACCGCATCATCGAGCTGGTAGCCCGTGGGGAACTGGAAGCGTCCAGCGCAGCGGAGCTTCTGGCGGACCCTGCCGGTCTGGAATCCCCGTGAGCTACCTGGCTCTTTTCTCGGGACAGGGGTCGCAGCGACCCGGGATGGGGCGCGAACTGGTCGCACTCAGCACGGCAGCCGCCACGACGTACGAGCTGGCTGGCGACGTGCTTGGGATCGATCTCCTGCGCGCGGCGGAGAATCGTCACGGCGAGCTGAGCAGGCCAGAGATCGTCCAGCCGGTGATCACGACCTTCGGTCTGGCCGCGATCGCCGCTGTCCGGCAGTGGACCGGTCTGGCGCACGCTGTCGCCCTCGGCCACAGCCTGGGCGAGGTGGTGGCACTGTCGGCCTCCGGAGCTATCGAGGCAGCTGATGCAATCGCGCTTGCGAGGTGTCGGGGCGAGGCCATGGGCAGGTGCGAACCGGGGGCGATGGCTGTCGTCTTTGGGTTGGGCCACGCCACGGTCGACGATGTATGCGCGGGCGATGCTGGCGAGGTCGCTGTGGCCACCCGCAACCTGACCGGTCAGTGCACGATCAGCGGAGCAGTGGCAGCAGTCGAGCGGGTCTGCGCGGAGGTCGCCCGGCTCGACGCGACGACGCACATGCTTCCCATCACGGTCGCGGCGCACAGCCCGCTGATGCGCGATGCCGTACTGCCGCTGCGAGCCATGGTCGAGTCGATCCCTGTACAGACCTCGACCGTTCCTGTGATCTCGTGCGTTGACGGCGAGGTGATCACCGATGAGCGCGACGTCCGGGACCGCGTGGTCGGGGCGTTGCTAGAGCCGGTCGACTGGCCGCTTGCCGTGGCCCGGGCCGTCGCGCACGGGCAGCGGCCAGCTGTGGAGCTTGGGGCTGGTTCCGTGCTCCGTGACCTTGTCCGTGCGCTGGTCGATGGCGTGGAGGCCGTGTCGGTCGGCGCGGACGGTCTGCCTGCGGTGCAGGCGATTGTCGCACCGACTCGGCAGCCGAGCGGAGACTCCCGTCAGCTCGCTGCGGCGGGCCTCCGCCTGGTCGCCAGCACCCCCTCCACCGTCGAGATGACCGCCGCTCAGCTTGAGCGAGGAAAGCACTGCCTCTCAGCACTGCGTAACCTGCTGACCGCAGGACCGCAGGACGGCACCGCTCGGGCCGCATCGGCCGACGAGGCGGTAGAGCTCACCGTCGAGGTGATGTCCTTCAAAGGCTATGCGGCTGAGGTGACCAGGAAAAGGCTTTCCGCGTCAGTAGGTGGTCGGGCATGAGCGACGGGGTGATCGCCACGGCGAAGGGCTTCCCCCTGTCGTTCGCCCAGCGGCGCCTGCACTTCATTCAGGAACTCGGCGTTGGTGCGTACTCGTTCCCGGTACACGTGCGCCTGGAGGGAGAGTTGGACGAAGGCGCCCTGCTCCATGCCCTGGACGATGTTGGTCGGCGTCACCCGATCCTCACAGCGACAATCACGCAGGGCGACTCCGGGCCAGTGCTATTGCACCGCGACCGCACGTTCCCGGTGGCTGTGGTCGATCTCACCCGTGTGGATGTGGGGGAACGGCGCCGGATTGCCGCCGGCATCGCAACCCGTCAAGGCGACGAGCGTTTCGACTTTGCCGAATGCCTGGTGCGGGCCACGCTGGTGCGAGCCGTGGATGAGCACCTGCTATTGCTCGACTTCCACCACATCGTATTCGACGGGTGGTCGTTCGGAATCTTCGCGGACGAGCTCGCCGCGGCCTACGACCGGCACCTCGGTGTGGGGGGTGTCGGTCCAGACAGCCCGGCGCCGCAGTACCACGAGCATGCTCTGCGTGAGCAGTCCTCCGCCGAGCACGGCGACTTTCTGGCCGAAAAGCGGTTCTGGGTCGGTCATCTCGCCGGAGCGGACCCGCTGCTCTCACTGCCGACCGACCGACCAAGACCCGAGGTCCTAAGCGGGCGCACAGGCCGCCAGCGTCTACGCCTGCCGGTCGACCTGTCCGCGAGTCTGCGCGCCCAAGCGAGTGCGGCTCGCGCGACGCCGTATATGTTCCTCCTCGCTGCGTTCCAGCTGCTGGCCGGTCGGCTGTCTGGCCAACAGTCCTTCTGTATCGGTGGAGGGACCTCAGGTCGGCAGGACCCGGCGACCCACGAGATGATCGGTCACTTCGTAAATGAGGTCGTTTTCCGCTCCTGCTACCGGTCCGGCATTGGCTTCGACGAACTGCTCGAGGATGTTCGGCGCAGTGCACTTACGACCTATCGCCACGATCAGATCCCGTTCGAGCTGGTGGTTGATGCGGTAGCGCCGCCTCGCTCGCTGTCGGCACACCCTGTCTTCCAGCACGCTCTGACGCTTCAACCGGACAACGGCGCGGTCGGCGTCCGACTTCGAGGGGTACAGGTGAGCGACCTTGATTTCGGGGGCGAGAGCAGTGCCCTGGACCTGTCGCTCTCGGTCCACGAGGAGGCCGGCGAATTCGTGGTGGTGATGGATTACTCGTCAGACCTGTGGGACGCCGAGAGTGCCGCGTCGTTGCTCGAAGACTTCGGCTCGGTCTTGACGGCGTGCAGCAGTGATCCCACTGTGGCCGTGGAGTCGATCGTCCTCAGGTCACCGGTCCGCGATTATGCGTCGGCTGGCGTGGGCGGGCTGCCCGCGCCAGCTCACCCCGTGCGTACCGTTGCTACGTCGACGGATGCAATCCTCGCCGAGATCTGGCGAGGCGTCCTGCGCCTGGACTCCGTGGGGCTTGACGAAAACTTCTTCGACCTTGGCGGTGACTCGCTGCTTGGGTTGCGCGTCGTGGCGGGTGCCAAGGCCGCGGGACTGTGCCTGAGGCCGCGGGACATCTTCCTCGCCCAGACGGTGAGGGAGTTAAGCCAGCGAGCGGAGGCCGCGCCCGTGCCCTCGGGGCCCGTCGTGGCGTCGGCGGGTACTTCGGTCGGCGGCGACGTGCCATTACTTCCTATCCAGCTCTGGCTGCTCGAGATGGAGCAGCTGCGACAAGGCCACTACAACTTCGCAAGCCTCTACGACGTCGACATCCGCCTCGATCCTGCTGTCGTCGTGCAGGCGATTGGAGCGGCCGCCGACCACCACGACGCGCTGCGGACTCGAATTGCGCTTGGCGAGGATGGGACCTGGAGTCAGCGACCGCCGAACGCCACCACGGCCTCGCTGGCGCCGCTCGTCCGCGCTGTCGACCTCCGAGACCGAGACGTCGACCCGGCCCGAGCCCTGGACCGCCTCGTGCGCCTGACGCAGGCCGATGTGGCACTCGATAAGGACAGACTCTTCGCGGCATGCAGTGTGCTTCTACCCGACGGTTCCCACAAGGTACTGCTTGCGGCACACCACCTAGTGATGGATCCGCTATCGATGCGGGTGCTCGCCGAGGACGTCGCTATGGCGGCGCAGCAGCTCAGTGAGGAATTGCCCGTGCAGCTACTCCCGGTATCCACCCGGTACGCTTCATGGGCGCGGGCGCTCCGAGCCATGACTCTGGAGGGTGCATTCGATGACGAGCTGCCCTACTGGCGAAACGTCGTCGACACGGCAACGGGGCACCTCATGGTCACCCACGCGGACGGAGTGAACGACGTGGCGTCGCAACAGACGACCAGCCGCTATCTCGGCCAGGACGAGGTAACTCGCCTCCGCGTCAACCTCCGCCGCCGCGGCTATTCGCTCACCGAAACGGTGCTCGCCGCTGCGGGTGCCGCCCTAGTCGACATGGTAATAGGCGGTGAGGTCCTGGTTGACTTCGAGACCCACGGCCGCGAGGACATTGTTCCCGGCGCCGATGTCTCTCGGACCGTCGGTTGGTTCTCAGCTCAATTCCCCGTCATAGCCCCGTGCCACTCCATGCTCGATCCTGCCGAGCGGTTGACCCTCGCTCAGGCGAGGCTGGACTCCGTCCCTCGCAACGGGATCGGTTACGGCCACCTAGCCTTCGGAGCACATCGCCTCAGAGCGCACAGTAGCAGCGTGGGGGTGACGTACCTCGGTCGGACGTCCACCGAGGCGACGACAGGAGTCGGCCGACCGCCGTTGGTGCTGGTCGACTCGCCGGGGCACGACCGCTCTCCGGAGATGCCCCGACCTCACGAGCTCGAGATTGGTGCGATCATCGTCGACGACGTGCTCGAGTTCGCTATTACATGGAGTTCGCACCGGTTCTCGCCGCAAGAAGTCGACCATATGCTCGATCGGATGGACGACCTCTTCGGCTCGCTTCTTGCCACGACCGATATACCCGTCCTTGGAAGGCAGCAGTGACCATGAGTGAGGATGCTTCGAGCGTCGTTGTGGAGGAGTGGAGCTCTGCCCTGGGCGTCGTCACATCCAGCACGGACGACGACTTCTTCGAGTTGGGTGGCGACTCCCTGTTGGCAGTCGAATTAGCTCACCGCGTCGAAGGACGTCTGCAGATCGAGTTCCCGATCGACGTGATGTTCCTGGATGGGACCCTGGGCGCCGTGGTCGAGGCGTGTAAGAAGCGGTGCGCCGAAAATGGCTTGTGACCGAAGGCGGCTCGCAGTGGTCCACCGTCCCCGCGGAGCAGCCACTCTGCGTCAGCTAGTGGTCGCGTCGCACACCGTCGTCCCTATGCAGCTCTACATCCGCGAGTCCGTGGCAGCGTCTGCGCCGTCGCTCGTGGATGCCGCTCGTGTCCTCCTTCCGACGTACGTCGTCTCGGACGACATGCTGGTAGACGTGGTGTGTCAATCGTCGCCTGCCGGTGTGACGACATTCCACGACGCCGAGGTGACCAGCACGGACGAGATCGCTCGGCGGTGTGGCCTCCCCGGCCCGTCGGACGTTCCGTTTCCTTGGGACAAGCTGCACCAGCGAGAGGCGCTGCGCCGCGCGGGATCGCAGGTCAAATGCCGTGCTGTTGATAGTCCCGTCGCCTTGCATAGCGCGGTCGAGAGCCTCGGGCTGCCCGCGGTTCTTAAACCGCGGTGCAGCGACTCAAGTACGGGTGTCGCCTTCCTGCACACGCCCGTGGACGTGGCAGTTCAGGTGTCCACCCGCACCGCATGGGGTGATCTTGTGTTGGAGACGATGATCCCCTCTGGCGCCCATCCCTCGCAAGTGCCGACCCTCGCAGATTACGTGTCCGTCGAGACTGTCAGTATCGGCACGAGCCGCACCCATGTGGCGATCGTGGACAAGCTACCGATTGCGGTGGCGTCCGATCCTGGGCCGGTCGCCGTCCGCGAGACCGGCATCCTATATCCGTCCAGGGTTCCCGGCGAGCAGTCAGCGGCTGTGTTCGAGTGCGTGCAACGGTCGCTTGACGCACTCGGTGTGCGTGACCGTATCACCCACACCGAGGTGAAGGTCAGCGATGCTGCTGTAGAGGCGATCGAGGTCAACGGTCGCCTGGGTGGCGACATAGCTCGAATGTTCGCGATGCGTGGAGGTCCTGACATGATCGCGATCGCGCTTCTTCTAGCGCTGGGTCGGTCGCCCGATGTGCCCACGCATTTTGCGCAGGCGTCACGTGCCGCGGCGTGCCTGTACGTCCCGTTCGGCCGTCGGCACGGGTTCGTGCGCTCTCATGTGGACGTACGCCAGCTGCGGACGCTGCCGGACGTGAAGGCGGTCGATGAGGTCGCGGTCCACGGTGCCCCATTGTCCGACAGCGGTTTTCGCACGGCGAAGTTTGCGATTGAGAGCCCGTCACTCGACCGACTCGACCGCAGCATCCAGGCAGCCCTCGACGCGACCGCGTCCTATTTCGCCGCCGACGGTATGGACAACGAGCCGTGGCTGACCGCGATGCGGGCGCGTGCAGCGCAGGCGGTCGCATGACCATCGGTTCCTCGACTGGGGTGTTGTGGAAGCGGTTCGAAGCAAGTGCCCGTGCGCATCCGGAAGCGACCGCCCTGGAGGTGGGTGATCAGCGTGTGACCTACTGTGCCCTCGCTGCCGAGGCCGCCGCGGTCGCCTCGCACGTCGAGACACACCTCGATGGCGCCGGGGCTGTCGCGCTCTGTGGGCAGAAGACCGCGGCGACCTACGCTGCATACCTCGGCATCTTGAAGAGCGGCAGCACGCTGGTGCCCGTCGACCCAGACTGGCCGGCAGAGCGACTTCGGCAGGTGCTCATCGCTGCGGGCTGCGTCGGGGTGGTCAGCGACGGCTCCGATTTGGGTGAAGTGCTGCCCGGCCTGCCGGTGCTGGACGCGCGGCCGGAGCGGATGACGTGGAGCGGTCCGCCCGATACTGCCGGGCGCCCCCTTCGAGTTCCTACAGCCGAGTACCTCATGTTCACCTCTGGAAGCACGGGGCGTCCTAAGGGCGTTCCGATCAGGCGACAGCAGCTAGCGGCGTATCTCGACTTCGCCGTAGAGCAGTACGCCGCGGAGACGGACAGTCGGGTCTCCCAAGTCTTCAGCCTCACCTTCGACCCGTCGGTGCACGACTTGTTCCTCGCGTGGTCTTCGGGCTCGACCCTCGTCGTACCGCCGGGGCGGGCCGCGCTCGCCCCGGCAGCGTGGATCGCGTCCGCGCAGATCACTCATTGGGCGTCACCACCTTCGGTCGCCGAGGTCGCGCGCCGGTTCCGCACGCTCTCACCAGGCTCGATGCCAGCTCTGCAGTACGGCGTGTTCATGGGCGACCAGCTACGTCGCGAGACAGCCGAGGCGTGGCGACGTGCGGCACCGGCGTGCCGGGTGGTCAACGCCTACGGGCCGACGGAGACGACCATCACTGTCACATCTTTCAGCCTGCAGCCAGGTGAGCCGTGCCCACGTACATCGAACGACACCGTGCCGATCGGCCAGCCGAACCCGGGTACGACCCTGCGCGTTACCGACGCCCACGGTGACGAGGCTGAGACCGGTGAGCTGTGGGTCGGAGGAAAACAGGTCTTCGACGGATATCTGGACGTGGAGGAGTCGCCCACCTGCTTTGCGGACGGGGCCGCCGGCCTCGAAGCGCGGTGGTACCGCACCGGCGACCGGGTGGTGCAGACCGCCGACGGACTAGTGCACCTGGGACGGATCGACCGCCAGGTCAAGGTGGGAAGCTTCCGTGTTGAGCTCACCGAGGTCGAGACCGCGCTGCGAGGCCTCGGGGGCGTGGTCGACGGCGCCTGCTTTGTCGTAGATGACCGGCTGGCGGCGGTCTTCACCGTCGAAAACGACGAGATCCAGGAGGGCTACATCCGTGACGGCTTGGCCAAGACACTGCCGCGCTACTCCATTCCGCACATCCTGCTCCAAGTCGACCTGCTTCCGGTGACGACCAACGGCAAAGTCGACCAAACCGCTCTGGTGGCCCTGGTAAAGGGGCGGGCGTCGGTGCCCGCCAGGCAAGCAGGGAGCTCGTGAACGTGTGGAGGACGATCCACGACGGACGAGGAGGGGGGCTGGTCCTCGTCGTTGACTTCGGCGGACGGTCGGACGAAACGACGTTCGCCTCGATGATGCGGCGCTTGGATCCGGCCCAGCGTGTCCTGCAGACCGAGCCCCTTGGTGTACAACGGCTGAGCATCGGAGCCTCTTACCCCATGACTTGGACCGCGACCCTACCGGACGCTGCAACCGGCACTGTCGTCGTGCTTAGCTTCTGTGCCGGCACCGGCTTTGTGGAGAGGATGTCCATCCACCTTGGTGAGGTGCGGACGATCGCCCTCGATCCGCGGCGGCCGACCCCTCAACTGGCCGTCAACGATTTCTCCTCGCAGGTCGAACGGTTGGTGAAGCTTGGTGCCACAAGCCCGCCGGAGTCGATCATCCGGTCCGCCGTCGATGCCACCGACATCCGCGAGACTGCGTCTATCCTCGCGAGCGTTCACCGAGAGATGCTGGCCGAGACCGCCGAGGCGCAGCGCTGGCCAGGCCGGCTGGTCGAGGGTCTCGCGACCCGGTTCCGGGACTACCTGACATTTCTTGTGGCAGCGGCCGAGGCGTGGCCACGCCAGGATTTCCCGGTCGACCTCGTGGTCGTCCCGGACGGCCGCGGGCCCGACGGTGTCGTGGGGACAACCGAAGTGTCCGTCGCCAGTGACCGTAGCGACTTCCTGGTCGATCCTGCGACACTCGCAGCAGTGGGAACGATCCTGGATGGTGCGGCCTCCTCGTCGGTGGTGCCCGGGACACGGGTGGCTCCCGTATGAACTACGGCCCGATCAGCACGCCGCCAGAGATCCCGGCTGGGCTACGAGCAGCCGCCGAGGCGGCAAGGTCCCGCCTCGAGTCTCATCCGCGGGTCCTCTCCTCGCGGCTCTTGTCGCACTCACCCATGGTCATCGAGGTGGTCCCACGCCCGACGCGGATGGGCCTCGACGACTGGGCCTATCTCTTTGAGGATCTCTACGAGTCCGATGACCCCCTCGTCGGCTGGATTGACGGGTTTACAGGAGTCGCTGTGCCTGAGGTGCAGATGCGCGAGTGGGTGGCGGCGACCGTGGGCCGTCTCGAGACGCTCCCAGTGCGACGAGTCCTCGAGGTCGGTGCAGGCAGCGGCTTGGTGATGCGCGAGGTGCTGAGACTCCCGGGCGTTGAGCACTACGTCGCCAGCGACGTTGCTGACACCAGCGTCCTGCGGTTGCGCGAGCTTGCGGCCGTGGAAGGCCGAGAGTCCACCGTGCACGTGCTGCGCGCGGCAGCGCACGACGTTGGGGAACTAGTCACTGGTACATTCGACTTGGCCGTCCTGAACTCGGTGGTGCAGTACTTCCCTGACGTTGCTTACCTTGTCGAGATCCTGCGCGCGCTTGCCCGCAAGATCGTCCCCGGTGGCCACATCTTCGTCGGCGACGTCCGAGACCCCCTGCACCTTCCCGCGCTCTACCGTGAGCGCGCGCGGAGCCGAGGTAGAGGGGCGGTGCTGTCCGAGCAGAGGCTTGACCACGAGCTCGCAGTGTCGGCCGACTTCGCCGATGACCTGCCGCGGCTGGTGGATCGGGTCACCGCTGCGGAGGTCTCGCCGCGGCGGGGTGTGACACCCACCGAGATGACGCGCTACCGGTACGACGTGCTGCTCCACGTAGGCTGCCGAGTCCCCCCGTTGCCTAACCCGGTCGTTGAGGGTGCCCGCGACATGGACACGGTCGTCGAGCGGCTTGCAGTCGACGTCGAGGGCGCCGTGGTAAACACCTTCGACAGCAGTCGGTTCGGCCGCTTTCCCACTGCCGTCGATCCCGAGCATCTGTGGCGTACCGCGACGGAACTCGGCCAGGTGTGGTGGATAGGGCGCCAGCCCGGCCGGGACATGTCGGTACTGACCGCCAGCCGACAGCCGGCGGCCGGCGCCCACTTCTGCCTTTCCTGGCCGCGGATGCAGGCCCGCGGACCATACGCCCAGCCGCCCCTCCCGGCAGCGACAGCGGCCGCTCTGAGGGAGGAGCTGGCAGTCGAGGCGTCTCTCGTAGGCGGTCAGCCGGTGACCGTCGATCTCGTGTGGCACCCAAGGATGGAGCAGTGACGTCGTGACCAACCAGTGGCTGACTCGATCGGGCTCGAACCCGGACGCCGAGTGGCGTCTGTACTGCTGCCCGTGGTCGGGAGCGGGTGCTGGCGTGTTCAGATCTTGGCCCGCGCTCTTAGGCCCGGGAGTGGAGGTCGTATCACTCGCCTACCCGGGCCGGGAGCGGCGGATCAAGGAGCCCCTGTGCACGAGCGTCGAGGAGATCGCCGACGGGATCATCGAGGAGATGTCGGAGGAGGTAGACCGACCGTTCGCCCTCTTCGGCCACAGCCTGGGCGCCTTGGTTGCGTTTGAGTGCGCGTTGCGGCTGAGCGAGCGCGGGCTCCCGCCCGCCCTGCTCGGCGTGAGCGGGGCGGTGGCGCCAGGCCACGACCACCCGGAGTTGGCTATGCGGCACCTCGGAGACCGAGAATTCATCGAAACGGTTCGCGGCCTGCAAGACGGCCGGGATCCCGCACTCGATCATCCAGAGTTCGTCGCGCTCGTGGCCCCCGTGCTCCGAGCGGACATCCGAGCGGCCGAAATCTACGCACTGACTGTGCGGCCGCCGGTCGGGTGCCCGGTCGTCGGCTTCGCCGGGACCGACGACGCAGCCGCGACGACGGCCGACGTAGGGGCCTGGGCGTTTTCCACGACTGCAGGCTTCAGCCTCGTGGAAGTTGACGGGGATCATCTCTTTCCCACTACCGTGTCGGGCGCCAACGCCGTCACCGCAGCCTTGCGCGCGCGGATGACCCTGACCATGCGGCCTGGTCGCCCGAGCACCGCCGCCTCTTCTGAAAAGCCTCCGCGAGACGGTGCGGCCCCCGATCCTGCGGTTGCTGTGCGGAGTGCCTGGATCGACGTCCTTGACCACGAGAAGTTCAGCGACGACAGCGACTTCTTCGCCGTGGGTGGTAACTCGGTCCTGCTCGCGCGTGTCGCGGCTGCCCTGTCTCGGCAGTTCGGGGTACGGATCTCGATCCGCGCCCTGATGGCCGGTCCCACACCTCAGCATATGGTCGACCTGGTGGGGGAGTTGGTGAGATGACTTCGACTCTCGACCCGTCCTGGAACGACACGCACGTCGAGTTCGATGGTGACGCCACCCTGGACGACCTATTCGTGCAGGCCGCCCGGCGCAATCCGACGGCGCTGGCCGTTTCAGACTCCCGCGGCACGTCCATGACGTATGAGCAGCTTGATGACTGGAGCGTCCGGATGGCGGCCCTGCTTGCGTCGATTGGCGTCGGTGAGCCGTCGTACGTCGCCCTGCTGAGCAGCCGTGACACCTGGGCGGTCGCGAGCCTGGTCGGAATCAACCGACGGGGGGCCGCCTACCTGCCCCTTGACCCCCATTGGCCGCGTGAACGACTGCTGGCGCTACTCACCGACCTTGAGGTCACTGCGATCGTGTGCGGCGAGCGAGAACTCGGGCTTGCCCAGGAACTCGCCGCGATCGTACCGAGCGTCCGAGCGACGGTTTGCCCTGCGCACCAGCGGGCGTGGAACGCTGGCCGCCTCGTTGAGGAGCAGGGCGTCGGAGCCCTGTTCGACTTCGTCGTGGAGAGTCAGTCCAGAATCGATGCCGCTGGGTTCACGCCGCGCGGCGGCAGAGCTTTTGACGTCACTGACCTCGAGGGTTACGTCGGGCGGGTGTCTTCGATCGTGGCTCAGGGACACCCGGAAGGCCACGTGGGCCACGTGCTTGAGCTCGGGTGCGGCTCAGGGGAGCTGGTCCGAGCGCTGGCGCCGCGATCTTCGCGCTACGTTGCGCTTGACGTTTCCGAGGCGTCCGTGGACCGGGTACGCCGGGAGTGCGGTGATCTCCCCGACCTCACGTGCATCGTCGGTGCTGCGCACGACCTCTCCGATCTTTTCCCCTTGCGGTTCGAGACGGTGCTGTTGGCGAGCACTGTCCAGTTCTTCCCAGATGTCGAGTACCTGCGAGTGGTGCTGCACGAGGCCGCGCAGCTCCTCGTCCCCGGAGGGCGGCTCGTGCTGGCTGACTTGATCGACCCGATACGCGAACCCCAAGCCGGCTTGGCGCTCAGTCAGGAGACGATGACCGCCATGATTCGCGAGGTACTAGGAGACGGCTGTCACGTCACGGTGCACGAACGCGACGAACAGTCGTTCCCAATTCCACTCGGGTGGCGCTACGACATCGATGCCTCGATCGAGGCATCCCCGCCGGACCTGCGACGGAGGGTCCTGACGTCCGCGGACATCGAGCGCGTCGCACCCGTCGCCCCCGTCGTCAGGGGCGGATCTACGCGGGTGGCATACGCCATCTCGACATCGGGCTCCACAGGGCACCCAAAGTGCGTCGTAGTCACGCACCGCTCAGTGGTGAACCTAGTGCGGTGGCTTCAGCGTACGTACAACGTCACCCATCGGGACCATCTGCTGTTCGTAACGTCCTTCTGCTTCGACCTGTCGGTCTTCGACATCTTTGGATCGCTTGCGTCGGGGGCTCGGATTCGGGTGGCCGCTGAGGAAGAGATCGTCGAACCAGACACATTAATCGAGGTGATAGTCGAGGACCGCATCACGGTGTGGGACTCCGCACCCGCGATGCTTGGTACGGTAACCCCGTTCCTGCCCCTACATGACCTGCGTGGCTCGACGCTCCGCCTGGTGCTCCTCAGCGGCGATTGGGTGCCTATGGCGATGCCTGGCGCACTGCACGAGGCCTGGCCCACGGCCGATGTTGTCGTGTTGGGCGGCGCCACCGAATGCACCGTCTGGTCCAACCACTTCCTGGTGACCGATATCGATCCGACGTGGGCGAGCATCCCCTACGGCGTGCCGATCGACAACTGTCGCTATTACGTACTCGACGCGGACGGTCGCCAGTGCTCGGTCGATCAGCCTGGCGAGCTGTACATCGCTGGTGAGTGCGTCGCAGTCGGATACGCCGGTGATCCGACGCTCAGCGGTGCGAAGTTCTCAGCCGACCCGTTCGACCCACGACCGGGCGAGCGGATGTACCGTACCGGCGACCGCGCGCGGTGGCGGGCAGGCGGTTGGCTGGAGTTTCTGGGCCGGCTCGATGACCAGGTTAAAGTTCGAGGCTACCGGGTCGAGCTCGGCGAGGTGCAGAGCGCGCTGGCGACCGCACCAGGCGTGTGCGCAGCGAGCGTGGTCGCGGTATCCGGCCCCGCAGGCAACCGACTCGCCGGGTTCTGGGTGCCCGACGGGACAGGTCCCGGCGACGTGAGAGTCGTCCGGGACTACCTGCGATCACGCATCCCGGCGTACATGGTTCCCGAGCTCCTCTCGCCCATCGCTGCGCTTCCGCTCACTGCGGCCGGCAAGGTGGATCTGCGGTCGTTAGAGGCCCTCGCCCTCGAAGGCAACCGTGCGTGACCGTGCTGCCCCCTGGCTGGTCGACATCGACCTCGGCCTGGGGGACGACTCTGAGGATGTCGTCTATGCGTTCCCCCAGGCGGGAGCAGGGGCAGCCGCGGTCCGACCGCTCTGCGCCGACCTCGGCTGGCCGGCAGCGACCGCCGCCGTCCGACTGCCCGGCCGCGAAGCCCGTCTAGACGAGGCCCCTCTGACCGACCTGGCAATGCTGAGCGACGGTGCGTGCGAGGCCATCGTGGCGCACGCGCGCGGCCGGCGGGTCACTCTGCTTGGCCACTGTTCTGGTGCGGTGATCGCCTTTGAGGTGGCGCGTCGCCTTGACCCCTCGTGTTTATCACGCCTTGTAGTCAGCGCGCACTGCTCCCCGTCCGATATCGTCCGGAGGGGTGTATGGCGGTGGCCCACGCCAAAGCTCGTCGACCTCGTCTCCTGCGAGGGCCGTATCCCCGCGGAGGTGATGGCCGACGACGAGCTGCTCGAACTCGTGGTGCCGGCGATCCGCGCCGACTATCAGGCGCTCGAGACCTACCAGGTGGACGAGGGTGCTGCCGTCGACGCCGACGTCATCGCCGTGGTCGGGTACGAGGATCACCTGCTCTCGGCCGAGCAGCTCCGGGGTTGGTCGCGACATGCACGAGGCCGCTTCACGGTGCACGTCGTTCCTGGTCCTCATGACCTGCTTCATACGCACCACCGAGAGGTGAGTACCGTCGTACGGCGTGAGTCTGGATGGTGGTGAAGCTGTGGGCGACACGGGTCACCCGGGGGAGCGCCCATGGCGTGACGTCGAGGGTACTGTCCGACGACGAATGGCAGCGGAACGCCCGCCTGCGACGGCTTGAGGACCGGGAGCTGTTCGTGACTGCGTGGACACTGGCCAGGACCGCACTAGCCGTCGAGCTGGATGTTCGGCCCCACGCCCTGGTAGTGGATCGTGTCTGCCGCCTGTGTGGGGACCCTAGGCACGGCAAGCCGTGGCTCCCCGCAGCACCTCACGTGGACTTCAACCTGTCACACACAGCGGGGTTGGTAGTGGTCGCCGTCAGCACGGTGGGTAGCGTCGGCGTCGACGTCGAGCTGGCTGACCAAGACCTCAGCCGGCTCCGGCACCTAATTCTCCATCCTGCCGAAGAGGCAGCGGACGACGAGCTATTGCGATACTGGGTCCGCAAGGAGGCCGTGTTGAAAGCGAGTGGGGTGGGCCTGAGCGGATCGATGCTTGATCTAGACCTCGCAAGACCGCCAGACGAGATTCAGGTGCTGGATCTATTGCTAGGTCCGGGAGCCGCGGGTTTTGTCGGTGCCCTTGCGCTCCGGTCCCATCGCGCGGTCGCCCTTGAGTGGTGGTTGGCCCCGTGGCACAGCGCTGGGAGCCCAGGTGGCGAGCCGCCGTGGTGAGTAATGTCGACGCGATCGTGGTCGGGGGTCGGTGCGCAGGGGCAGCAACCGCGCTCAGCCTGGCCGAGTCCGGTCACCGTGTACTCATGGTTGAGGCCGCTCGGTGGCCGTCGGACACGATGTCGACCCTCTATATCCACCAGCCGGGCGTCGTGCAGCTCGCGCGGGTTGGGGTACTCGACGACGTGCTGGCGTCCGGATGTCCCACCATCATCAGCCTCAACCACCATGTGGGTGGTGTGACGGTTTCGGGTTCACTGCCGCTCTTCGATGGGGTGGGTTTCGCCCTCGCGCCGCGGCGCTACGTCCTCGACTCGATCATGGTCGCCAAGGCGCGTGAGTTGGGAGTCGATTTCCGGCAGCGCACTCGGTTTGTTGGGGCACTCTGGGACGGGGGTCGCGTGGTCGGCGCTCGGCTCGCCGGGGACGAGGTGTACGACGTGCGTTGCGCGGTCCTCGTCGGTGCGGACGGGATGCGATCCCGGGTCGCCAAGGCAGTCAGCGCTCCAATACAGCGTGACGACGGGCGGCGCACCTTCGTTCACTATACGGGGTGGCGAGACCTTGGACGCGCCGCTGTTGAGATCCACGAGGCGTCGGGACGCTACGCAAGTGTGATCCCCACGCACGATCGCACCTGGCTAGTGGCGACGTACGGTGCACAGGCCGCGTTCGCCAAGGCACGTCGGAACCCGTTACAGCACCACCTAGACACCGTGCGACAGCTCGATCTGGCGCTGTGGCGGGAGCTGGAGAGGCGCGATCCGGTAGTGCGCCTGCACGGGTCTGGGGATCAGAAGAACTTCGTGCGCCGCCCGTGCGGTCCGGGGTGGGCGCTGGTTGGCGACGCCGGCCACCACAAGGACAGCATAACTGCGCGGGGAATCACGGACGCGCTTCGGCAGGCCGAGTCGCTGGGCCACTCGCTGTCTGGCCGGCTGTCGTCACGTGAGGCCACGGACGCCGGGTTGCGCGACTACGCAGTGGCTCGCAACGCCCTCATTGAGAACAGCTACGCGCAGACGCTCTCTGCGACCCGGCTCGACGTTTCAAAAAGCCGACTGCAGCGGCACCGGTTGGTGGCCGGTTCGGCCGACCTCACTCAGCACCACCTCCGTGTCCTTGGTGGCATCGCGACCGCTGACGACCTGACCGACTAAGAGCTACCGCTGAGAGAGGTGGCGAAGGTACTCGACCCGGTCGAACGGGTTCCCGTCATTTCTGGGACGCGTAGGCGGCGGTTTCGAGATCACTGGTTGGTCGCCGTCGGGTCGTGAGACCCATGACGTGACCCCGGTGGCCGACGCGGGCAGCGCGCGTCGCAGCGCGTTCACCTCAGCTGCGGGCAGTCGACCCTCGAGAAGCCAGCCATCGACCCTGGTCTGGGTATCCGTTACCTGCCCTCGATGGCGCGCCACGACGGACGTCACGGAGCCCAGGCTTTCGGTAGGAACCTCGATCCAGAACTTATGCACGGGTTCATAGACACGTGTGGTAGCGCGACCCAGTGCCTGCATGAGCACCAACGGAGTTACGTCCCGGTAGTCACCGGCCGCCGAATACGGACGCGGCCAGAACCCCGAGTGCGTCATCGTGACATGCACATCCACGACGGGCCAGCCGTAGCACCCTTGCTGTAGGGCCTCGACGACGGTCGCCTCCACTGCCTCGTGGAAGGCCAATGCCATCGATCCGAGCTCGACCTCCCTCGAATATGAGTAGCCCTCACCGGGTTCGACTCGGAGGCCCACAGTCGCCAGGAAGTCCCCACCAATGACCTCCAGGCCAGTGCCGGTACCCTGTGGCCTCTCCACGTAGTCGATCGAGGGCTCGGCAAAGACGGTCGCAAGTCCGAAGCGCTCGAGCAACGTGGTCTCAACAACCTCTCGCTGCACCTCGCCGTGAAGGTGGAGGACAGCCTCGCCCCTACGGTCAGTGTCGGCAGCAAGCGAAGGATCTTCGTCGGACAGCGACTCCAGCGCGGAGTGGAGTGCACCGTGCTGACGCGGGTCGCGAGGTCGTACGGTGACCGTCAGCGCTGGCTCGGCTCGAACCTGCTGTCGCTCGTGGCCGTCGGAAGCCGCCGGGGTGCCAAGCGAGTCCCCGACGTGGAGTTCTTCAGACGCACGCACCCGCGCGACGTACCCGCTCGTCAACGGATCGCCAAGCTCGTGGCAAGGCCCCACGACCCCGAGCGACGTGATGGTCAGCTCCTCGGAACCCCCGACCGCCCGATGGACCTCGATCCGATCACGGGTCGTGAGTGACCCCCCATAGCTGCGGACCAGGACCTCAGCGCGTCCGCGCTCGTCACGCTCAACGGCGAAGACCGTCGCCCGTGTGGTCGATTCCGGAGGGCGCGGCACCAACACGGCGTCAAGGACGTCGAGCAAGACGGCAATACCGGCACCGGTGAGGGCCGAGCCGAAAACCAGAGGACACACTTGGCCGCTCTGCGTCCGTCTCCGCAGCGTCTTTCGAAGCTCGGACCCCGTGATCGGAGTGTCATCGACGAGGGCTGCAAGGATGCCTTCGTCAACCTCAGCCAGCAATTCCGCGCAGCGCTGCTGCTCATCCGCGTCGTCGTACGGCACGGCATAGTGCGCCGATTTGGTACCTCCTTTGCTGAGCTGGCCGACCGGGATAGGCAGGACATCGAGATCGTGGCAGATCTCGTCTACGACCGAGTTGTCGCGCGCGTTGGCCGCGTCGATCTTGTTGACCATGATGACCGTTGCGACCTCCTCTTTACGCAGGAGGCGCATCAACTCACGCGTCTGCGGTTGAACCCCGCTCGTCGCTGAGACCAGCAGGACCGCCGCGTCGATGACTCGGAGGGAGCGGTGGACCTCCGCAATGAAATCAGTGTGGCCAGGGGTGTCGATGAGATTGTACTGACGTCCGGGTCGTTGGAAGGCGACGACTGACGAGCGTACGGTAATGCCGCGCGACACCTCGATCGCGTGCGTGTCGGTCGTGGTGTTGCCAGACTCGACGCTACCCATCGAGCTGATTGAGCCACAATCGAACAGCAGTCGCTCGGTCAGGCTAGTCTTCCCGGCATCGACGTGCGCGAGGATTCCGATGTTCAGGGCGTGGCTGGGCTGACGCCCTGCGGAGTGGTCAGTGGTCGCCGAGGACAACCACGAGACCTTTTGGTTCAGGGGATCGCCCTGCGACGTCCGCAAGGAGCTGCTCGTCATCGCCCCGACCTTATCGTAAGGGGGTTGCCGAGACCCGAACCGTCTGCCAGGGTTCACGAGAGGCGTCTATCTCGAGGGCGCGGACACCTAGTCAGTGAGGCGACTGTCGTGGACCAGAGACCCAGTGGGCAGGGTCTCGAGCTCATAATCTTCGACTGCGATGGCACCCTGGTAGACACTGAGACTGCGGGAGTCGAGGTGGACCGCCGGGTACTCGCCGACTTCGGTTGGGAGCTGACGACCGTTGAGGTGTCGGCACGCTTCCGTGGCCAATCCCACCAGTACTTCCAAGACCAGATCGAGCAGCACGTCGGCCACTCCCTGCCGGAGGGCTGGGAGTGGGCCTACCGTGACTGGTACCACGCCATCCTTGACGACGTCACCTCCATGCCGGGAGCGCGGGAGGTCCTGTCCACCCTCGCGGAAACCCGCATCTGCGTGGCCAGCAACGGAAGCCGCTCCGCAACCCAGGAGAAGCTCGACCGGGCCGGGCTCTCTTCGTACTTCGCCGGTAGTGTCTTCTCCGCCGAGGACGTCGAGGCCGGCAAGCCGGCTCCGGACCTCTTCCACTACTCGGCGCGTAAGTGCGACGCTCGTCCCGATAGGTGCTTGGTCGTTGAGGACAGCGCGTCAGGTATCGAAGCAGCTCTGAGCGCCGGAATGTTCGGGGTCGGCGTCCGTCACCTCAACCCTCACGCCGATAGGCTCGAATCCTACGGAGTACCTATGATCGATACACTGTTCGACCTTCCTGCCCTGATCGCGACGTGGGCACCATGAGCGCGCGAGTCGGCGAGGCCCCTCGAATCCTGGTCGTGGGCAAGGGCGCTGTCGGGGGGAGGGCGTTTCACTACTTGGCCAACGCGGAGACGCCCTCGGTCCTGCATCTCCTTGGTCGAGACGAGGTCACGACGCGGCAGGTAGCCAACACGGCGCGCTTTAGCGCCGCCCAACGTGGGAAGCTGCCTGAGGTCAGCTGGGGGATCGCAAACGTCTACGTTCCAGGCCAGCTCGCCGAGGTCATTGACCGATTCCGACCTGACGTAGTGCTGCTCGCGGTCAGTCGGCAGACATGGTCCTATCTGTACCGGATCCCCCCTCATAAGCGCGCGGCGCTGGAACCTGCGCGCTTCGGGCCGTGGCTCCCGATGCATCTCTCACCGGTTCGTGCAGCGATGCGGGAGATCCGCTCATCCGGTCAGTCGCCACACGTCGTGAACGCTGCATTTCCCGACAGTGTGCACCCTGCGCTGGCGGCCGAGGGCCTCGCACCCCAGGTTGGCATCGGGAACATCGGTCTTAACGTGCCCGCGCTTGAGCTCGGTGCGGCGCAGGTCCTCGACGTCTCCTATGACGACGTCGCCGTAACCTTGGTCGGTCACCATTCAGCCAGCACCCGGCTGCGCCGCCCCGACTTCGCGGGGTCAGTGGAGTTCCGGGTCACAGTCGACGGGAAGGACGCCACAGATCAGGTCGACTTCGACATTCTGCGCGCCACTCTGTCCGAGGAGTTCGACCGCATCCCGGGCGTACCTGGTGAGGCCAACGTTGCGGCTGCGGCGGCCGGTGCCGTCGAGGCCCTGGCGCACGGTCGCGACCTCCGGTTCCACGCCCCTGGTGTTTTGGGTCGCACCGGCGGCTGGCCCGTGAGGCACAGCGAGGGCGCGCTCACCATTGACCTTCCCGACTCCCTCCCAGAATCAGTCGCGGAAGCGACCAATCTCGCTGGTCAACGCGAGGACGGCATCACCCGAATCGACGAAACCGGCACTGCTCACTTCGAAGACTGGGCACTGGAGATCATGCGTGACGTCCTCGGTTTCGACCACGCCCAGATCGCGCTCACTGACGTCGACGCCGCAGCCGACGAACTCGCCGCACGCGTGCACAAGTACGTCGCGGAGTGATCCGTTGCCCCACCACACCCTTGCGGTGATGTACGACGCCGACGCCAGCGTCGTGCCTCGTGACCTCTACCGCGCTGCACAGTCCCTCGACATCGGGCTCCTGTTTGTCCTCCCACGCACCCCGCACAACCTCGCCATGCACGATGTCTTGTCGCGCTTCGGCGAGGTAGCCGCTGCCGCGGAGCCGGGTGTCGACTCATGCTTGCGAGCAGTTAAGTCATACCGGTTCGACATGATCATCACGTTCTGCGAGCACCTCTTGAGCGAGACCGCCGAGATCGCGCACGCAAGGGGGCTGGCCTACACCGAGTTGTCCGACGTCGAGAACCTGATCCGAAAGGACCGGCAGCGCACCAGCCTCGTCACCGCAGGAGTGCCATCCCCAGGATTCGCCGTCGCGTGCTCGCTCGATGAGGTCCGCCGGGCCACGCAACGGCTCGGCTTCCCAGTCATCCTCAAGCCCCGCGTGGGCACAGGGAGCCGGCACACCCTTAGCCTTGCGAGCCAGTATGAGATGGATCAGGAGTGCGCGACGATAGAGGCCGCCCTGAAGGGTGCAGGTGAATTGGGTCTGGTCGTGGAGCAGCTCCTGATCGGCGCCGCGTTTCCCGAGCCGTGGGGTGATTACGTCGGCGTGGACATTGCGAACTTCAACGGCCGCCAAGAGTTGATCTGTACCATGGGTAAGTTCACTTTGGTCGCGCCGTACCGGGAACGTGGCGGCTTCTCACCTCCTGCTTTCTTCGGTCCGTCCAGCCTTGACGAGGTCACCGAGGTGGCCATGCGTGCATGTCGGGCGGTCGGCTTGGTTAACAACGTCGGATGCGTCGAACTGAAGCTCACCGACGAGGGTCCGCGGGTGATCGAGGTCAACGGACGGCTGGGCGCTTGGGGTGCGGACGCCGTTCGCCGCAGCCACGGCTTCGACACCCTCAGCGCGTTGCTGTCCGCGGCGTTCGGACTCGAGCATCGCGAGCTGCGCGACTGCCGTGCCACTCGGGTGAGCTACACATACGTTTGCTATGCCCCGGTGGGAATGAGTGTGGTCGGCAACGTGCGGTCCGAGGTGGTTCGCAATCACCCAACAGTCCAAAAAGTGCTAGTACACAAGGAGGACGGCGACGATGTCTCCTGGCACCAGGGTGCCGGCTCGGCAATCGCGACCGTCTACGGCACTGTTGACTCGATCGAAGCGCTGGGGGAGACCGCTGACCAGCTTGCTCGCCTTTCGTGGATCGAGGCCAGGTGAACGGAAGTCGAGGGGTTTAAGGTTCTATGATCTTGTGCGCCTTCACCACGCTCCTGCTGCAGCTCGCTTCGGTAGGAGCGGTGCTGGAGGTGAGCTGCTTCGTCTACGAGATCATCCCGAACCAGCATTGTGGCCGATACTCAACGGAGTCTGTCGGTGCTCATCGGTGCATCCATGGTCGGGTTCGACATCTCCTTCCAGGGCATCTGAGCATTGTTCCTCCTATTCCTTCTCTCCCGAGTCGCCTAGAGGCTGGGGTTCACATCTTTCTCCGGATGCCCGTGCCGCCCCTATTCGCGCGGTCCCTATAGCAGCACTTCCTGCCCCCATGCCATTCCGGCTCCGTGACTCCGCCCTTGCGCACTCCGACAATCGTGGCGGACTGTGGCTACTTGGTGCTGGCGTTGGCGATGGCCCCCTGAGGCTTCGTCGCCGCACAATTGTCGAGATGGCAGCACTGGAGCTAGTGGCCCGTGTTTGAAGTGGTCTGACGGTTGGCTTTCTGCAGGATCTCGTCGGCGGTCTTCGTCCACACGAAGGGGTGGCAGCGGTCGTTCCAGCCGTCGATGAAGGCGCGGATCTTGGCGTTCAGGTCTTTGACCGAGCCGAACGAGCCGCGGTGGATGGCCTGACGTTCGATGATCCCGAACCAGACCTCGACCAGGTTCAGCCAGGACCCGGAGGTCGGGGTGAAATGGACCTGGATGCGCGGGTTTGCCGCCAGCCAGTCGCGGACCTCGGCCTTCTTGTGGGTGGCGTAGTTGTCCATCACCAGGTGCAGCTCGCCGTCGGGGTACGCGCGGGCGACCTGCTTCAGGAACGCCAGGAACTCCTGGTGCCGATGGCGTGGTTTGCAGGCCGCGGTCACGGTGCCGGTCGCGACCTCCAAGGCCGCGAACAACGGCGAGGTCCCATGCCGTTTGTAGTCGTGGGTGCGCCGCTCGGGCAGCCCAGGCTGCATCGGCAACATCGGCGCGCGCTGCCTCGGCGCAGTGGCGCACTTGTCCCCGGTGGTCGCCGTTTCGTCGAAGATTGTCGGCTGGTCGTGGATAGCGTGCATCGTCAACAGCTTTACCTTCCGCACGTGTTCGGCATCTCAAGTCCGGAAGCCTAGTTCGCCGCACTCTTGCCATCGTCGACCGGCTCCCTTCTCGCGCCGACGCCGCGATGACCCTCGTCATGACAGACATTTATGCGAGATGCCGGCTTGTTGCACCCGTCGCTGGCATCGGTCGGATGCGGTGATAGATCGCTGCGACGGGCGCCATTAGTAGGCCTGCGATGGTCATCGCGACCGGAATGCTCGCTCGGGAGGCCACGGCCCCAAGGATGGGTCCACCGACGACTTGCCCGAGCGCGTCGGCTTGGCTGGTCATCGACAGCGTCGTCGAGCGGGCCGTCGACTCAATGTTGCGGTTCAGCCACGCTGCCTGGACCGGGTAGAGCAGGTTTCGTGCGGCATCGCGGATCCACATCGAACTCAGTGCCGGCCACAGGGACCCGACCATGGCGAAGCCGATGACACCGCCTGCTTGGATCAGCGCGAGTAGGGCTAGCAGCGTGCGGGGGTGCACTGCATTGATCCGTTCGGCCACGAAGCGGTTGGCGAGAAGGCTTGTCGCCAACGAGATGAGCGCGCCGATGAGCGCGAACACGGTGAACCAGGTAGCTGCGCTGGCTCCGCCGGTTCCCGGCAAAGTGAAGGCGTTGATGATGTGCGCCGTCCACAACCGATCGAAGACCTCGGACGACGCGCCGGTGATGACCGCAATTATCGCGAACGATCGAACGATCCCCGGCCGGCGCGCGGCAGCCAAGCCGGTGTGGAAGGTCTCGGTCATCTGGGCCCAGGTGGAGCGATCTGAGGCGGGGGTGCGGTTGAAACCGGTCTCTGGCAGTAAGGGGGCCATGACGATTGCGAGCAGCACGTAACCGGCCCCGGCCACGAGCATCGGGACGCGAAGGTCGATTCGAGCCAAGAGCCCGGCAGCGATAATGCCCACGAAGTTGAGCGCGAGGTGCTGTTGCTGGAAGCGAGTGAACAGCGGTTGGACGGCGTCAGCGCCGACTTCGTCGGTGATCCAGGCATCGACCGCGCCGGAGATGAACGTGAACCCCAAGCCCCACACCACCTGCGCGGCCAGGATGGGCACGAACGACGGCATCGCACCTTGGATCAGGATCCCCACGCCGACGATGACGGCACCGATCAAGGCCGATAATCGCCGCGAGTAGACGTCGGCCACGATGCTGGTCGGCACCTCGAACAGGAAGCAACTGGCTTCGAGGCAGGCACCGACCAGCACGAGTTGGGCGGGACTGAGGTGGGCGACTTGGACTTGGTAAAGCAGAGTCAGCGTGAACGCAATGGTCTGCAGGAGTGACCAAGAGCCTTCCCACCACAGGTAGGCGGTGCGGGCAGAGATGGGACGGCGGCCGATGTATGACGACAACATTTAGGAGTGTCCTTGAGCAGTAGCCCCCACTTATCAAGTGGGCGGGGTCACGAAGAAGATAGCGAGCAAGCGACGCAATAGAACGTCGGATCTGCGGCATGGCCGCCACAGGGCGGCCGCTGTTTCGTGACGGTGCACTCGATCTTTGACGCAGCCGATAAGACCGCGAGAGATCAGATTTGGGGAGTGCACCCTGCTCAAGCTGGACGACGCATGACTGCGACTCTACACGAGTCTGTTGTTAGCGAGCTCTTTAGCAGTGCGACGATCCTGGCCGGACGGGCAAGGGAATTCCCTTGCACATGACGACGGCGCGAGCCCGTGATGCGTCCACTTTACATAATCACGGTTATCGGTCATTTACTGTCAGTTTTATGCTTGCATTGACACTATGCACCGTTTACTGTCCGAAGTATGGGACATGACTTCGAGGTTGTGGCATGGCGGCTGCGGTCGGTGATGGCTGCGAGGGACGTGCGGTTCGCCGCTGATCTGCATCGCCGACTCGTCGAGGTTCTTGGGTCTAATGCGCCGAGTTCGGTGCAGGTGGCCCGGCTGGTGCGAGGAGTGCCTGGGCGATTGACGATGCGGGTTCTCGACGGCCTTTGTGTCGCGCTGGCCTGCACGCCTGGCGATCTCCTGGAGGCCGATTCGACCACCCGTCGCACCATTCCCGCCCAAGACACCCCGCAGCACCCACCGCCCGGCGGTCTCGTCGACACCGACGTCCTGGGTGGACCACGCACGGTGCAGGCCATCGCGGATGTGGCTCGTGACCGCGGCATCCCCTCATGGCCCACAGAAGCCGCGTTCATCGCCGACGACCCCGACCGTCGCCGGAGCGCACACTTCATTCGCGGTCGGCTGCTCGACGCACCCCACGACGCCGGCGAATGGGTCTTGAAACACGTCGTCCCGACGCACGAGGTGTACGCGTACCGCACGCCACCCGCGGCTGAACGCTTCGCCCTCGCCGACGACCCTGTCAGGTCGCACGCTGCAAGCGGTCGAGTCGACGGCACCGGAGACCAGTGGGGGCCGTGCTACCTGCTCGGGCTCGCCTACGACACGTCCATCGTCCTCCACGGCATCGAGCAAGCCGACATCTCCGATCGCCCCGGAGCCATCACGTGGGTCCACGGCAGACTCACCCTGCTCAACACGCTGCTGAAGGCTCTGGCGCTCGGGTCGCCAGCAGGGACCCTCGAAGATGGCTTGCGCCGATACGTCGACGCCCCCGGTGAGCCATACACCGACAGTTCGGTGGCAAAGCACTGATGTTGCGTTCGAGCTTCGACGCCGACCTGGACGACGTGCCGCCGCCGCATCTCCGCCATCTCGCTCCGGGAGCTCACTGCGAGAACTTCCCGCTCGTGACCACCGACCGCGCGCGTTGGTCCTTCAGGGGGCAAGGTTTCCTTCAGGTAGACACTGGCAGGAGAGAGTCACCATGACCGATTACCGCATGGGCCACAGCGCGCCCGAGGACGACGGCTACAGCGCCCAGCTGCCGGCCGTGCGGGACCGCTTCGGTCCCGACATCCTGGACCAGCCCGATTTGTACGGCACCTGTGACGACGAGACCCTGCGTCAGATGACCGTTGCGGTCGACGATCCCGACACCATGGTGCGGATCTACCGCGCCGTTCCCCCCGAGCATCTGGAAATCAACCGCGGCGATTGGGTTACCTTGTCGCGCGCTTACGCTCACGATCACGGCTACGTCGACGATCGTGTTGCCTGGCCAGTGGTGTTCGCCGACGTTCCTGCCCGCCAGGTCTGGACCGATGGCAATGACCCGTCCGAGTACGGCTACGGAGGCCCTGATCTGACCGGTCTCGATGGGTATGCCGAATCCGATGTGATGCCACCGCCACCGGCAAGCGGGCCTGCTCGAGCACCGGATGAGGAGACGATCCAGTTCACGCCATCGCAGGGTGCACGCGAAGAGCGGCGGGTGCCTCCGACCTCACCGGCCGTGACACGAGCGCCTGATCGATCGATCTGAGCTCAGACGGTTCGCCGCCCGGCCATGGCCAGCACCACCCGGTCGTAGAGGTGAATCTTCCGTCCCGACTCGGCCGTTCACGCACAGGCGGACCGCCACGTCCTGAGCTTCCTCGCTCAGCTCGCGTCGTCTGGCACCGAACCGGGCGGTTCGGGCTCTTCGTTCGTGCTCAGCTCCGTATGCTGTTCGCCTTGTGCAGTCGCGTACGGCTTGTGCTGGCAGCAGCAAGATCGGAGCGCGCCACCGTGTCGTCGGGCGTCCTCGCAGTCGCCGGCCCGGTGCGGCTCGCGGCATCCGACGCAGATCATGGCTCATCCCTCCGGTCGGTCTTGTTCTGCGCGACGATCTGGCGAAGGGTTTCGTCCCAGGCGTCCCGCTCATGCACGCACAGGCTTGCCCGCCATTGCGCGTACCGGTCGGCATCCCGGCCTGTGGCCGGCAGCCCGTTGGCGTCGAGCACGATCCACTGTCGTCGTGGCCGCAGCTCGAGCGCGATGAGCATGGCGACCCCAACGGCCACGCCCGGGACTAGCCACCCCAACCCGGCCGAGAAGAGTGCGCGCATCAGGATGCCGGCAAATACCAGCTGGAGTGCGAGCACAGTCCCGGTCAACACACGTCGCATGGCTATGCCGCCGTCGGTGCTTAGGCCGCGGCGTGTGCGGCGTCGTAGGCGTCGCGCACCGTGTTCGGGATCTTGCCGTACGCGGGGCATCCGATCCCCTGCTGGCTAGCCCACTCGCGCACCTTCGCGGCCGGCGCACCCAGCGGCGGCGCTGTCTTGGTGCTGCGCGTCTTCGCCCGCAGCTTCTTCAGCTCTGCCTCGAGTTCCTCGATCCGCTGCAGCCGCTTGGCGTTCGCGGCCTTCTCGGCCGCCTGGGCGACTCGCTCGCGTTCCTCGGCCGCCAGCCGCTGACTTAGGTCACCGATCAACGCGGCGACCTTCACCCCGAGAGCACGAGTGCGTGCCTTGGGTGAGTTGGAGGCCACGACGATGAGCTCGTTCGCGGACGGCTTGACCTCCCGGGCGCTCACGACCGTCGGTCGCGGGTCCGTCGGGCGTGGAGTGTTCCGCGTCGTGCCTCGCGGATCGGCTGGTGGCGCGGCCGACCGGATGGTCGGCGACGGTAACGCGGCCGAGGCAGCGGGTTCGTTGATTCGCCTTTCGAGGATGTCGCGGGACCATTCCATCTTGGACAGGTCCGGGTAACCGTGGCTGATTTTGATGTCCTGCACCGCGGTGACGGTCAGGCCGGTCGCGGTGGCGATGAAGGTGTCGTCGCGGCCGTTGATGAGGTGCTTGACGACGGTCAGGGTGGTCTCGTTGGTGACACTCTGGGTGGACATGGCATGTATCTCCCTTGTTCAGGACTGATTGGTTGCGTGTGTGAGTCGTCGGCGGGTCCGCTCTGAGACGCCGCCCCAGACGCCGAAGCGTTCGTCGTTGGCCAGGGCCTGGTCGAGGCACTCGGCTGCGACCGGGCATCGTCGGCAGATGCGTTCGGCTTCCTTGGTTGAACCGCCTTTCTCGGGGAAGAAGATCTCCGGGTCTGTCTGGGTGCACAAGGCGTCGGCTTGCCAGCCCAGGCACAGAGCAGGCTGGACCGGATCTGGCGCGGCAGCCTCCGCGGTCACGGTTGGAGCGGTGGACTTGCGGGACCGGTCGATCCCGTGCCGGATGGCGTAGTAGTGGACCATCGACGTGCTGACCCCGATGGCGTCCGCGATCTCCTGGCTGGGCAACCCGTCGCGCATCAGGCCGAGCATCAGTTCCCGCTGGTCCGGACTCAGTCGCTTGCCGCTCATGCGGCTGACTCCTTCCAGCTCGACGGGATGTCGAACTCTTTGCGAATCCGCTGCACGGTGCGGCTGGTGACCCTGATCCGTACCCCGATCTCGTTGTCGGACAGTCCTGTTGCGGCCAGGCGCCGAACTGCCTCTGCTCGCTCGGTGACGGTCAAGCCGACCCGGTCGCCGGCCACCGCGCGCAGCACCGCGACCTCGTCGACCAGGTCGTGCGTTTCCTCACCGCTCCACGGCTGCCCGCCCGGGTCGTCGATCGTGTCGTCATCCCAGGCCAGTGGCGGCGCGAAGCCGAGACGTCGCGCGGCACCGAGCGTCTGGCGTGAGGTTCCGGGCGTGTCCCACAGCCGCTCGTAGGCGCGCAGTGCCCGCTCGTGGTTGGTTCGGGAGATCCAGGCGCCCGGGTGGCCCTTGATGTTTCTGACGACGTCGGCGGTGGCTCCGCCGGCCATGGCTTCGGCGATCGTCGTCGAGGAGTGCCCGATCGCCTGAAGTGCTTCTATGCGTCGACGAGCACCGACTGCCGGTACGAAGTCCTCGGCGCCGCTGCGGGCCAGTATCGCGGCCGGGGTGACGGCTTGGATGCGGGCTGCGTACGGTCTGCGCACTTGCTCCTGCCCGCCGGCGATCCTGCTGATCTGGCTGACAGACACCCCAGCCTTGTCGGCGATCGCCCGCATCGACGCCCCGGCTGTGCGCAGCTGCTCGATGTGCCGGCGGGTCGGTGCGGCGTCGATGTACCGGGTGATCCCGCGATAGCGATCCAGGCGCCAGTGTTTGGCCCAGTTCGGGTCGCTGGTGGGCATCACGAGCTCCTGGTTGTCGCGCACGGCTCGCAGAGTGCGACCGGTGTCGTGCCGTTGTGACTGCATACCGTGGTGGCATCGCGGTCGCCGCACTGACTGCACAGGATCCGCAGGTACGTCGCGGCGGCCTGCTCGCCGTGGTGGTAGTCGCGGTTGTGCCTGCGGGCCAGCCATTCGGCCTCGCCGAGGCTGGCGCTCTCGATGACCGAGATCCCGCAGGTCAGGCAGCCGGCGGACCACAGTTCGGCCGAGCATGTGGGCTTGAGGACGCCACTAACCAGCGAGTGCATCTCGCCGAGCATCATGGCGACGGCGTTGTCGCTGGAGGTCACCTCGAACCGGTGGCCGATCAGCAGGATGTCGACGACCCAGATGCCTGTTCGCGGGTTGTGATGGGCGCGAGCGACGGGGAACGCGTTGTCGAGTGCGCCCATTCGCAGCTCCAGGTAGGCCTCGCTGTGACGGACCAGGTCAACCGGGACGATAGGTCCGGTCGGCGGGGTCAAGATCCACGAGGTGACTTTCGGTCGATCGGCGACCGGCGTCATCGTGGCGGTTCTCGTGAGCGTGGTCATTCTGAACACTCCTCTGTTCCTTGGGTTTTCACTGCTGTCGTCACATGTAGCCGAGAAGCTGATGGCCAGGTCCATAGACGCGGACGGTGTCGCCACCATCGGGGCTGTAGTCGATCTGTCCGCCGGCGCGCCTCACGGCGTCGGCCGCAGCGGCAAGGTCTTCGTGGGCGGCGAATAGCGTCTGGTGCCGTTGGTCGCGGCGCCGGTCAGCCGCCGAAGTCGCGCACTCCCCCGGCCCCCGGTTATCCCGCTGCGTCCGCCACGTCTCATACGCCTGCCGATAGGCGGCGTTCGCGCGGATGAAGCCGGCCGCTGCCAGCGCAAGACCCGTCCTCACCGGCGGGCCAGCAGTTGCGCCGGTCGAGCCGGTGATCGATCTGGTCATCGTTCTCGTCGTCACTCGAACAACAACAACTTCGATGAGGCTCATGCCGACTCCACGTGTATGGACTAGAAAGAGTAGATATTTCGAGTGTGCTCCTCCGGCCCCCTCATCCGCTGGCTCGCTGCTTGCCCTGTGGACAAACCATCTGCCGCTGCTTCGTCCCACTCCCCTGAAGGCGAGCCTGGGCGCCGTGGCGGTCACGACCACGCGGCCCGAACCTGCCCAACGAGAGACAGCTCACGCCCGGCTCGCTAAGCCGTCATTCCTCCGCAGCTGCCGCCTCCACCACGGTCCCGCAGTCACGGCACTCCCGGCCGAGTACGCCGGGCCGTGTGTGCAGGTGCCAGCAGTCATCCTCGCGCCATCGGGCGATGATGCTCACCTCGGCGATCCGGTTGCGTCCGTGCGCGTCGGTGAAAGTGACCAGCAGGCCGCTCTCCCCGTTGATTGCGCCGGCGGGGTCGAAGGCGGGGTGCATGTCGGCTCTAGCTCCGATCCCGTCGACGTGGGCATCGGAGCCGTCGATGATGTGGATCAGGTCGGGTCCGACATCGGACAGAGTGAGTTCGGAAACGCTCATCGTGGGCGCGCTCGAGTCGGGTGCTTTCGTGGTGCTGCTCATGGTCGAAATCCCTTCGGGTGAGAGGCTTTCGAGCCAACGTACTCTTTCTACTCTTGGTGCGATTCGTCATCCACAGGTGGACCGTTCGGCCCACGTCGGGTGAGTTTTGATCAGCTTGGCCAGTGGTCCTCGACCCGTCGCCGGCGGCCGCGCGAGCCAGGCAGGTGCGCCGTTGGCGGCCGCGAACGAGTCTGCCTGTCGTTCCCGCGGCAAGACCACTCGTCGGGCGATGACTGCCAGGGTGGCCACGAAGACGATGGGCAGCAGCGCGATCGACCACCGCCAGAAGGCAGCGCTGACAATCGTGGCCAGCTCGACCGCGCCACCGGCGACCAGATAGGGCGCAGCCGAGCGCAGCTGCTGCCGCCGGCTGCGGGCGTGCCCCAGCACGACGTGACCGATTTCGTGCGCGACGTGGAAGCGCATGGTGGCGTCGTCGACGAGGATCTCGTGTGCGAGCACCAGCTGAGCACCCGTGTCGGTCATCCGCGCGATACCGCCGGCGCCAGCGGCCCACGTGATGCTGGCCAGCTCGACCTGGTGCGCGGTCGCCAACTGGGTGGCCCATCGTTCGGCGTCGGCCTCGACCGGCATGCTTAGGCTCGAGCGCGCTTGGGTGGCTTGTTCGGCAGAGGATCCGGGGCCAGCGGCAGCCGGCGGCCGCCGCGCCTCGCGCGCGTCTCACCGATCGCGGCCGCAGCCGCTTCGCGGGCGAACTGGGATCGGCTTACCATCCGTCCCATCTTGGCGCGATCGTCGGTGATCGCCTGCTCTATCTTGGCCTTCAGGTCCGCCGGCACCACGTGCGTCTTAGTGAACCCGTCCAGCGGCTCACCCGCATCTTTGAGCGCCCCCTGGCTACCACTTGGGTTCCGCTCCGGCACCGGCACCTCGAGCGCTGCCCGTGCCCGGGCGCTGCGACGCACGTGCCGCTCGAGGGCGCGCTGGAACCACCCGATCCATGAGTCCGGACACTTCGGCAGGTCGTCGAGGTCGGCCATGTAGGCCGACCGTGACAGCTCCCAGGTCTCCCTGTCCCAGTACACCGCGAACGCCGCCAAGCCCCTCTCAGCCAGGGTCAGCTTGCGCTTGGGCGCCATCGACGCACCTCCGTAGTGTCTGCTCTTCGTGCTCCGCATCCGAAGGGTATCTGCGGCTGCGGCCCAGTAGCCGCCGGCCTTTCCTGCGCCGAGCAGAAGGCCTAACACCCTCCCGGTACTGACCGGTGACCCTTGCGCGGTGCCAGCGGCCGGCGAGGTCGAGGGTATGCCCGGACATCTGCTCATTGCCCGCCGCCGCTCCGTCGCAGGCCTTTTCCACATGGGTGCCCGCCGCGTCCGCCACTGTCCACAGCCACCCAAGGCCCTGCCCGGAAACCCCTCGCGCGCGGGCACGATAGCACTACCACTCTTTCTATTCCACCACGGAGGAACCATGAGCGCGACCACCACCACCACCGCAGCAGCAGCAGCCGAGGTGACCGACACCGTTGTGGCCATCGATCCAAACCAGGTCCAGATCGGTGCGAATGTGCGCCTGGACCCCAACGTCGACAAGGAGTTCGTCGCCAACGTGCGCGACCGAGGGGTCATCGTCCCGGTCGTCGGCTACTTCGACCACGACGGCCAGTACGTCGTCGTCGACGGCCAGCGCCGGACTCTTGCCGCCATTGAAGCGGGGCAGCCGACCATTCCAGCGTTCGCCACCCACCGCCGCGAGGATGCCGACCGCATCATCGACCAGATGTCGGCCAACCATCACCGTGCAGCGATCACCACCGCAGAGCGGGCGAAGGGCTTCGAGCAGTTGGCCGGGTTCGGCCTGTCTGTCGCACAGATTGCCAAGAAGACCGGCTACAAGCGCCCCGAAGTCGACGCCGGTCTGAAGGTTGCGGGGTCCGACTTGGCGAGTAAGGCCACCGAACGATGGGACTTCCTCACGTTGGAGCAGGCAGCCGCCCTCGCAGAGTTCGAGCAGGACGCCGACGCGCTCAAGGCCCTCACGGTCGCCGCCGAGCGAGGCCACGGGTTCGACCACGAGTTGCAGCGCCAGCGCGACAAGCGTGACGACCGAGAGTCCATCGCCGCCTACGCCGAGCAGCTGACCGCCGAGGGTGTGACCGTGATCGACCGGCCCTCCTACGACGAGAAGGCGATTCTCGCCCTGCACCGCCTGGTCGACGCGGACGGCAACAAGATCACCCCGGAGACGCACGCCGACTGCCCCGGACACGCCGCCTATTGGAACGTGACTGGCGTTGGGTCGAGTCCGACGATGAGGACGAGGACGACGACGCCACCGAAGAGCGCGAGCAGGTGACGGTCGCCACCTACGTCTGCACCGACGCCAAGGCGCACGGCCACCAGGACCGTTGGGCGAGTAACTCTGGCGGCAGCACCAAGAAGAAGGCTGCCGACATGAGCGAGGCCGAGCGAGAGGCTGCCCGCGCCGAGCGTCGCGACGTGATCGAGTCCAACAAGGCGTGGCTGTCCGCCGAGACCGTCCGCACTGCCTGGGTGGTCAAGTTCCTGACGCGCAAGACGGCCCCGAAGGGAAGCGCTGCATTCGTCGCCGCGACCCTCGCCGACGAGGCCCAGTGGCTCAGCGACCACCGCACACCCGGCAAAGTGGACGAGCTGCTGAACGCAGGGAAGACCCGCTCGCGCGGCGACCGTTCCAAGGCCGTCGAAGGTGCCACCGAGGGCCGAGCACTGATGCTCGCAGTCGGTCAGTGCTGCGCCGCCTACGAGGCGCAGATGGGCACGCACACCTGGCGGGCGGTCTCGTCCGGCCCCGCCCGCTACCTCGCGTTCCTCGCGGCCAACGGCTACGACCTGGCCGACGTGGAAAAGCGCGCGGCTGGCCTGGACAAGCCCGCGCCCAAGCCACGCGCGAAGAAGACCCGCAAGGCCACCGCTCCCACGCCGGAGACAGACACCACCGAAGGCACCGACGCCGCCAGCGCCGACGCGCACCCCGCCGCCTGACCTGCCCCACCCCCGTGGCCGGTGGCGCGCCTCCCGCGCACCACCGGCCCATCACGAAAGGACACCACCATGGGCACCAAGCCCGACACCGACACCGAGCCTCGCGACGAGGTGTGCGCCTTCCTCAAGGTCCGGTTCGCCGGGGAGCGACGCTTCCTGTTCGTCACCCCGTCGTACGGCACCACCCGGTTGAAGTTCCACGCGGCGATGATCCCGACCCGCGTCCGCGCGATTGCCGCCGCGGAGGTGCAACTCGCCCACGCCGCCGAGAACGGCATCGAGGCAGTAGCGGTCATGCAAGGAGGACGGCGCGTGTTTCACCGGCTGGCCACGACCGCGAAGGAGACAGCCCGATGAGCGTGCGCTACGAGTTCATCGCGGCTGGCTGCGCCGCCACCGAGGTCGTGCACGCTGGCGTCGAACTCGGCTACGACACTGTGACGAGTCCGCTGGCCCTGCTCGTTGCAGGCGATGAGGTGACCGTCATCGAGGGCAGCGGCGAGGAGCTCCAGGCGCTGCTGACCCGCGCGATGGATCAGGTCCGCGCTGCGATGGGCGCGACCCCATGAGCCAGGACAGTGAGCCGCTGCCCGGCTCCTCCCCCACGTTCACCTACGAGCGATGGCGACACGGCGGCTGGTACGTGCCCGAGGTCCGCTACCCCAACGGCGCGATCGGCTGCGTGAGCCGCAACTACCCCGACCACAAATGGCGCATCGTCTGCGACCGCCGCCCGGGCGACACCACCTACCGATCCCGCGACGCCGCCGCGCACGCCGAGTACGACCTTGCTCGCGCACAACACGCAGACCTCGCGTCCGCGAATTCACCTGCCTCTGTGGACAACTCATTTCAGTAGAGTAGAAACATTAGAATTGAGTTTGTCAGGACAGAGAACCACCCGAGAGGAACCACTCATGGCTCACCAAATCGAGACCCACGGCGACCAGGCCGCCGCCGTCTTTGCCCGCAAGGACGCGTGGCACCGACTCGGCACCGTGGTGCGCGACCGAGCGTTCACCGCCGAGGAAGCGATGACACTCGGCAATCTGGGCGGCTGGAACGTCCGCAAGGTGCCACTGACCGCAACCGAGATCACCGAGGACGGCGTCACCACGATGGACGCGCCGGGCTTCGCGACCGTGCGAACCAACCCGTTCACCGGCAACGCCGAGGCCCTGGGCGTAGTCGGCACCGGCTACACCCCCTTGCAGAACGAGGAGCACGCCGCTTTCCTCAACACGCTCTCGCACGAGTCCGGCGCGATCTTTGAGACCGCAGGCTCACTGCGCGGGGGCCGTCAGGTGTTCGTCACCATGCGACTGCCGGAGTCGTTGAGGGTCGGCGGCTCCGACCGCGTCGACCTCAACATCGCAGCGCTGAACAGTCACGACGGCTCGTCGGCGTTCCGCATCCTGATCACCCCGGTACGCGTGGTGTGTGCGAACACGCAGGCAGCCGCGCTCCGCGACCACGTCTCCAGTTTCAGCATTCGGCACACCGCCAACGCCAAAAGCGCCGTGCAGGAGGCCCGCGACGCGCTGGGGCTGACCGTCGCCTACTGCGAGCAGTTCGAGGTCGAGGCCGAGAAGCTGATCCAGACCACGATGACCGATGCCGAGTTCGACGCGCTCGTGCGCCGCTGCTTCCCCGAACCGGCATCGGCGTCCGTGCGCACGCTCAACGCGCACCGAGAGCGCAGCGCCAAGCTGTCGCACCTGTGGCACGACGCCGAGACGCAGGCCGGCATTCGCGGCACCGCGTGGGCCGGCTACCAGGCGGTCGTTGAGTACATCGACCACTTCTCCCCCGTCCGCAGCGGCAACCTCGACCAGGCATCCGCCCGCGCGACCCGGCTGCTCACCAGCGACGACCTGTCGCGGGTCAAGCGCACCGCGTGGGACGCACTGGTCCCGGCCTGAGCCACCCCCACAGCAGCGGTCACGTCGCGCCGATCCAGCGACGCGACGTGACCGCCACCAACCACACAAACTCACCAGCCAAGGAGTCACCCTCATGACCAGTACCCGACGCGACGGCGTCACCGCGCACCCCGACGGAATCCAGTTGGTGCTGGGTGAGTCTGTCATCTTCCACGACGGCGACGGCACCGTGCTGACCGCCGCCGTCCGACGCGGCCACGACGGCCCCGCGACCGTCACCGTGGCCGTCGAAGGCGACGCCCTCACCGTCACCCCCCGCACCGCTCGCGCCCTCGCAGCAGCGTTGACCGGCATGGCCAACACCGCCGAGATTGTCGAGTGCCTCACCGTGTAGTTCCTGCCCTGACAAGACGAGGCGACCGGCTCCCACCGAACCGGTCGCCTCGTCGCGTCACCACAACGCGAGCTGCTCCCCGAACAGTGCCCGCAACCGCTCCAGGTCGGCCGCGACCTCGCCGGGATCGCGCCGCGCCATGTCGCGCAGCTCGCGCGCCCGACGACGCGCGCCGCGCGGGTCACCCAGTGGAGACCCTGTCAACGTCCGTCGTGCAACCCACTCGCGCCGGTTCTCCGCCGCCGACGAGGCCACCACATGCCCCGGCCCGACCCGCTGGCATAACGGGTTGTCGCACTTGTGCCCGAGTACCCGCACGTCGTCAAGACGGTCCGCGCCGTACGCCAAGCCGAACGCGAACCGATGGGCCACCACCACCCGACGCTCACCAAACCAGAACCGCCCGTGGCCACGTCCACTGATCGCTCCCGTCCACCAGGCGCAGTCCGAGCCGGGGACCTGCACGACCTTGGCCGCGTAGCGCGCGACGACGACCGGGTCGGCCAGCGCCTCAGCCAGCGCGGCCACGCCGACCGGACCGAGTCGCCGCGCGCTCACCGGCTCACGACGCCACGGACGGCGACTCGGTTGCGTCGTCCGCCGTGACCGACTCAGGCGCGGCCTCTGTCGGCACCTTGGACGCAGCCGCTGCGCTATCTGCATCACCCTCCGCCGCCGCGTCCGCCGCGTCCGCCGCCACTCGCCGCAGGCGTGCGACCTCGCGCGCGCTCAGCTCGTCCCCGCACCACTGCACCGCCTCGCGCGCCGAGAGCCGCTCCGTCTCGATCATCTCGATCAGCGCCTTGCCCGCACGACGGTCGGCGTCCAACACCGCCGCCTCGCGTTCACGGACGGCGACCAGCACCTCAATCGCGAGCCGCTCCAGGCGACGCTCCCGCTCAGCGCGTTCCTCGCGCCGCTTCGATTGCGCGTCCAGCGCCGCTCGACGCGCCTCCTGCTTGATCGTCTGCTTGCCCATCGATGCGCACCTTTCTCGTGTCAAACCGTCGCACACCCCTAAGACAGTCCGAGCCCTCTCAGCGGTCACAACCACCCACACAGATCCCGCGCAGCCAGCCAGCCCCGATCCCGCACCCCGTACCCCCTCTCAAAATCCCAAAGTCGAAGTCCCACACACCTCTTGCATTCTCGGTAGTTCTGTGGCGAATCGCAGCGGATGCGATCACGCCACAGAGCTTGTTTAGCGACGAGAATCTGCATCTGCGCAGGTCAGGAGTGGCGTTGTCGGGCGGTCGAGTTGGGACCGCAGACACCGTCACTCGAAGGCCTATTCGTGAGGTCGGGGGCGTACCGCTGCTGCACCCCGAGCCGCAGGTGTACGAGGCGATGCTGGAGGGCTGGAATAACCAGATGCTGGCCCGCAACCTTGCGCCGGCGACGATCCGCAACCGGGTCCGGCAGGTGCGAGCCTTCGGTGAGCATGCCGGAGCGTTCCCGTGGGAGTGGTCGGCGCAGCTGGCCGATGAGTGGTTCGCCGATCTACGCGCGATCCGACACTGCAGCCGGTCGACGGTGCGCGGCTATCAGGTCGCGATCCGCGGCTTCTGCGACTACCTGGGTGATCCCGCATACGCGTGGACCGAGGAGTGCGAACGACGGTTCGGAACCCACCCGATCCAGGTGATCAACGAGGTCAACGCCGCGGCTCACGTCGCTGAGGTGGAATCCGAGCCGACGAAGCGGCCCTTCACCAGGGCCGAGTTGCAGGCGCTGTTCGACTACGCCGATGAGCAGGTTGAGGTCAAGCGGCGACTGGGTCGTAAGGGCTGGATGTCGGCGTTCCGCGACGCCACGATGATCAAGGTTGCCTACGCCTATGGGCTCCGCCGCAACGAGACCCGGATGCTCGATGTCGCCGACTTCGGCCGCAATCCCGACGGCGCGGAGTTCGGCGAGTACGGCGTCCTCTACGTCCGATACGGCAAGGCGGCCCGTGGTTCCGCGCCCAAGCGGCGCAGCGTGTTGACGGTATGGCCCTGGTCGGTCGAGGTCCTCGAGCAGTGGTTCGACGAGGTCCGGCCCGTGTTCGGGACCGACGAGAATCCCGCAGTGTGGCCCTCGGAGCGCGCCCCACGAGTGGGTCTGGAGGTCATCAATCACCGCCTCGCGTCCTACCGCGACGCGTTGGGCATGGGGCCCGGGCTGGACTTCCACTCACTGCGACGCTCCTACGTGACGCATCTGATCGAGGACGGCTGGGACCCTCGCTTCGTGCAGGAACAGGTCGGCCACAACCACGCCTCGACTACCTCGATCTACACCCACGTCTCCTCCGACTTCCGCACCCGCACCCTGCGACGCGTCCTGGACGGGATGCTCAACGAGGCACTCGGCGGGGCACTGACGGGCGCGCTCGACGGGGTGCTCGATCCCGATGTCGGTACCGATGGATTGGGAGGTCTGGCATGAGCCCGACGCCGAACAAGAGGCCCGTCCGGCAGCGGTGGAAGGTGTCGTACCAGTGGCGGCTGCGGGAGGTGATGGCCGAGAACCAGATGTATGCCACCACCGAGCTGGTCCCGCTGCTAGCCGAGCGCGGCATCGTCTTGTCTGCCTCCCAGGTGCACCGGCTCGTCACCAGCACCCCGGAACGGCTCTCGCTGCCGATCCTGGCGGCGTTGTGTGACATCTTCGCCGTCGACGCGGCCGAGCTGATCCCCACCGAGGCCACCAGTGTCGGTGTCCGCAAGGTCGTCTCCGGCGACCGGCCCGCCCCTGCCAGGGTGGGCGAGCTTGGCGAATTGAAGCCGGTCCGGGCACGGATCGTGCGACCCGAGGAGTGAACACCCCGCCAGATCACGCCCGGCCAGGTCGCTCCCCACACCGGGACGTCAACGAAGCTGCCACGTTCGTGTGTGCCCGGTGCCAGCGGCCGCTGCGGCTGCCGGTGCGCAACCGCCCGGTTCCCCCGGACTCACGCGGCCGGGTCCTGGTCGCTGTCAGGAGGTGGCCCGAGGGATGGATCTGTGGCGGCTGTTACTCCAAGGCTCGTGAGACCTACGGCGTCTGTCCCGGCTGCGGTGTCGATCGGCTGCTGCCCGGTCTGACCCAGGACGGTGCAGCATGCTGCACCGATTGTGCCGGCGGCATCGGCGACTTCACCTGCACTCGCTGCGGAAACGAGGGGTCGAACGAGTACCGCGGCGTCTGCGGCCGCTGCGTTCTGGGCGATCGGCTTGCTGCTCATCTCGACGACGGCACCGGGCAGATCCGCCCCGAGCTCGTCGCCTTCTATGACCGAATCGTGGCCATGCACCGGCCCCGAGTCGGGATCTTGTGGCTGTCCAAACCCCACGTCCCGCCGATCCTGCGTGCCCTGGCCCGCGGCGATGTCCCGCTCACCCACGACGGTCTGTCCCACCTGTCGCCACTGAAGTCGGTGGTGCACGTCAGAGATCTGCTCATCGAGTCTGGGGTGCTGCCACCGGTCGACCGTCACCTGGTGCTCTTCGAGCAATGGCTTCCCAAGTGGCTGGACCAGATCACCGATCCTGCGCAGCGCAAGATCCTGCAGACCTACGCCACCTGGTCGGTCCTGCACCGACTCCGCTCGGCCGCCGACAACGGACCGGTGGGCCACTACCGTGACCAGAACGCCCGACACCGGCTGCGCGTCGCCGCGGCCTTTCTCGAGCACCTCGCCAGCTGCGGCGTCGACCTGCCTGGCTGCGGCCAAGCCGACTTGGATCGGTGGTTCGCGAACGCCGCCGATGCTCGAAAACGCGCCTCGCGGCCATTCCTGGTGTGGGCGATCCGCACGAAGCGGATGCAGCAGCTGAGGCTGCCGCCCACCCGTGAGCCAGTCCCGAAGCCGATCAGCCTGCGCCACCGCGTCGAGCTACTGCGCCGCATCCATGCCGGTGACGGCATGGACCTGACCGAACGCGTGATCGCGATGCTCATCCTGCTCTACGCCCAACCGTTGAACCGGATCACCCGGCTCACCCTCGACGACATCAGCGTCGACGAAGACGGACAGATGTTGATCCGGCTCGGTGACCCACCCGCCCCGGTGCCGGCGATCTTCGCCGCGATCATCACCGACTACCTCGCAGCCCGGCCGAACCTGACCACCGCCACCAACAAGAACAGCACCTGGCTGTTCCCCGGCCGCCGCGCCGGACAGCCGCTGCACCCCACCTCAATACGATTGAGGCTGAGCAACCTGGACATCCCCAACATGCCCGGCCGCTCACGGGCCCTACGCGAGATGCTCCTGCAAGCGCCACCAGCTGTGGTCGCCGGCATGCTCGGCTACCACACCGGCAAATCCGAAGCCATCGCCGCGCAAGCAGGCACGGCGTACAAACGCTACGCCGTCGGTGATCACAGCCGAACACGCAACCCCCGGCTCAGCCGCTAACCTTTTCACGGGCTGTTGGCCAGCAAATACACGATCCTAGATAACGACATGGCGCCCAGGAAAAGCCTTGCTCGGGGCTTTGCGCCAGGACGGCCACGTTCTGCTACGCCGGCTCACCCCGGTCCTCCGCGCGGGTCACGTAGCGGTCGATTCAAATCAGGCCCAGACGTCACCTCGCCTCGTCAGAGTGGGTCTCTGGCGATCTATGGGGTCCATCAGACTTCCGGCCGATCTCGTCAATTCTTAGTCGAGCCGTGCGGGCCAGCGTGCCCGCCACTCGGCTGGTCGGCGACTAGGCCTTGCGGTCAAGCGGCCTCACACCTTGGGCAGCTGACGAGGTCTGCCGCAGGGCTGTTGTTGACGTGCTGGGTGGCCGCGTGAGACGCCGCAGGAAGGAACAGGTCGGGCCGAACCGCGACGGCTTGCGACTGGGCGTACATTCCGCCTCGCGCGCCTTCGAATGCGCAATTCCAAGCCGCGAGTTCCTGGCCGAACTTCAACGCAGTGGTGACGGAGGTGACGGATGCGGCGTCCAACGTCTCAACCCCACGGCTTGCGAGCTTTGACAAGATGCCGGCGGTGCACCAGTCTCCGGATCCGCACGAATCGCGTACGTCCGGAGCCGGCGCGGAATTCAGCGTTCGCCATCCGGGGTTGCGCCGATTGCGCGGGAGCCTGAATCGGAGACCTTCAGATCCCAGCGTCTGAATCTCGAGCCGCAGGTTGCCTGAACCATCGCTGGCCGCCAAATCGGCCATGCGCTGGTCGGCGTACTTCACGATGTGCGCGAGTCCGAGCGCTTCTTTGAACAGTTTCTCGTCGCCGCGTCCGGAGGGCTCGAACATGACGACGGCGCCGCCTTCGGAGGCTTGAGTCGCTAGGTCTAGGGCTCCTCGTGAGACGCGGTCGAAGAAGTACACCGAGGTTTCGGGGATGTACGGAACGACCTGGTCAACGACGTGACGGGTGATCGGCTTGAAGGACGGCAGCCAGCCACCGCAGCGCAGGCACGACCAGGAGAATCTGTGGGTAGAGCCGCCACTGCTTGACGCCTTGATCTGCTGGACGATGATCGGGGTGTTGGCCGCTGGGCCGCAGTCCGCGAGATCAAGGTGGACGCCCCACCTCTTGAAGTCTGCTTTGACCCGCACTGCGGCTGCATCGTCGTTCAGGCGCGCAATCGGGTATGCGTCCCAACCCAGCCACGCAAGGATGGAGAGGACGTTTCCACAGGTTCCTCCTGCCCACGATCGCACCGGTGAATCGGGGTCAGCGCTCACCACGAGATCCAAGGCGACCAGCCCAGTGCCCAGAATTTTCGGAGCCTGTTCAGGCATCTCTCAGACCTCTCTTCTCAGGGCCGGACGCCAGCTAGCGTACGCCTCGCCTTCGAGCCAGAGATGCAACAGGCCCGGGCTTGCCGCAATCTGGCTGGTCATGGATGGGGTCGCCGCCGGGGCTTCGAGTTCGTAGTTTTCAGCCTCAAGATAGGCGACGGGAAGATCCCGCTCCATGCTGGCCATGAGTGCCCCGAGTGCCGTGAGCTTGCTACTCGTAGGCGACACGATGGTGGCGGAGCCTCCGCTGCCTTCGAAGACCGGCTTGCGCAGATCATCGATGCGCAAGATGGTCCGATAGACGTCGAGGGGATCGTCCTCATCGGCGTACACGATGTTGCGGACGTCGACCTCCCAGGTGCTCAGCAGTTCTTCTCGATACTCGAGCGCGAGGTCGTCTGCCAACCTCGGATCGCGTGCGGGGAAGGGCAGGATGGGGCACGTGTCGTCGGGCTGAACGAAGTCGTAGATCCGGCGGATTTCCTGCTGAGCCCCCGAGGCAAGCTGGGGCATCCATAGCCTCGCAGGGCTCTGATCGCGGTCAACGCCGAGTGCTCCGCTGAAACCGTGGACCCACCCCGGGCGGTCCCCGGCAGTCCGCGTGATCCGCGCATCGATGCCTGGATCGTGGGTGACCGTGACGTGGAGATTCTTGGGTTGCACCTTGCGGGCGAACTCCTCGACCAGGAGGCGCACGATCGGGAAGCTGGTTCCGATCGAAAGCGCACTGATGTCCACGATGACGTCGTCGTAGGACCTGAGGTCCAGTTCGCTCACTGCGTGAGCTGCTCGTCTTCCTCCGACGATCGCGCCGTCGTTGCCGAAGATCTCGACATCAGTCACGTGTAATGTCGATGCCAGTTCTTGGAACAACTCGAGGTTCTTCTCTGCAGCAGCCGTCAGAGCGTCCGTGGGTCCGGGCCTGTGCTCTCGGATGAGGTGGAGTTGCACCTGGGCGCCGCTGCGGTGGAGGTGCTGAACCGCGTTGCAGGCGCGCGGGTCGAATCCGGCGCCACCGACCACGAGGACGTTTCGTCCTTGGAAGTACGACGCGAAGAACGGGCTGACGTCGTCGGACCGGTGCATGACGCACTCGCTGTAGCGTCCCTCTTCGCGCATTTCAGGCGACCTCGACGCCAGCTATTAGGTTCCGAACGTCACGCTCCAAGAAGCCCCCACGGCGCAGGGTGAGCCCGTTGGCCACCGCCACGGGGCCGCCAAGCTCAAGGAGGCACCACAGCCGGTTCTTTGTCGAGTGCTCAGTCTTCAACACCAGGGCGTTGTAGGCGACAGCGAACTGCAAGATCCGGGCGAGACCGGGATGCTTGTCCGGTAGTGCCTCGAATTGCTCCTGCGGGATACCCCAAGCGTTGGGGCCACCGCCCAGTGATGCATTGCCCTCAAGGCTCCGATCGACGCATTGCTTGGCCATCAACTCAGTGAGCGCTCGCACTTCTCTGTGGTGGGGGAAATCCCAGGCCTCAATGATCTCCGTTGAGCGTTGCCGGATGAGACGATGCTGGTCATGCGCAGACAGCAGGGCTCGCTTTCCTCGCACGAGTTGGGTTTCTGCTTGCGTCACCAGGCGGCCGGCGAGGTGGAGGAACTGCTCGGCATTTTCCGACGAGGCATCGCATAGGGCGTCGAAGCCAACGTAGTAAGGAGCGTCCCATTCGTGCAGCAGGTGGATACGAGCGCCGTCGATCACGCTCGAGTCGATGGTGATCGGCTTGTTCGGTTCGAGGTCCTCATCACTGAACACGTCGAGGGCTAGTTGAGGAGTGCGCTTGCCGAATCGTTCGAGGGCGATGGCGGTTGCGGCGAGGATCAACGCCGGGTCACTGGTGTTGGCCGATGACCGATCGAGGTAGCCCTCAACCTTGGCTTGAAGTTCGCGGCGCTGGGAATCGGAGGCACCGACCCGCCGTTGAACGACGCCTACTCGTCCAGCGAGCTCCCCGAGCCTCTTCTCCGTCGGAGCAGCGATCTCCGTGGCTAGCAAATCACTGAAGTCCGTAAGACCCCTGCGGCTGAACGGCTCGATCTGCCCCAGGTAGCGGTTCGACATATCTCTGGCCATCTTGCGGAAGGCGGTCCGTGTGGCTCGTCGCTCGGTTAGCTGCATCCGAATCTCGGTGGTGACCCGCAACTTCTGAACGTCAGGTTCGCCTTCTTGACCAAGCACACGTGCCGGATTAAGGGCGTCGAGTCGGGTGAGGATCCAGCGTCCAACCCGCATCTCACGTTGAGTGAGCCAGCGCTCCAGTCGTTCGTACTGGACGGGATGGAGGGAATGTGCGTCGTCGAACATCGCCAGCGGGGCGGCGTTGATGCGCTGCCCCTCCCACGGAAAGCTAATCGTCTCCACTACGTCGAAGGGGTGGTATGCCTCGCTGACAGCGTCTCCCAACGAATCCAGCGGAGGCGGTACCAGTGCGCGGACAATCTTGTAGAGCGCCCGCTCGACGTCGCGGGCCCTGTCAAGAACCGCCTGACCGTCGCGCCCGCCAATCTGTTCTAGCGCCGCCTCGGCGCCAGCTCGAGGAACGATCTCAACCTCGCTCAACACGACGCTGGACTCGTTGAGTTGGCGCAGCCAGCGGATTACCGACCGCGCTTCGAGTAGCCGTGTTGTTAGGGACATCCGAATCTCTTCGGGGTAGGGAAATTCCCAGAAGTCCCGGTACTCCGATTCGAGGGGTACCCGCGCACCAAGAACCTTCGGAGTCAGGTCTTCCAATACGCCGCATTGAGTGAGGGCATCTGCGAGCGAGCGATACGTTCTGACGTTGCGGTTGCGGAGCAGGCTGCGGACAGTGTCGTACTCAAACAAACGAGCAAGCGTGGTCTTCCCACTGCCTGGTGTGCCCGTCACGATCGCAAGCCGGTCGTACAGCGTGCCGTCCGTCGCCGGCTGCTTGAAGAAGGTCATGAGCGGCTCAGGGGTCACCACGGCCAAGAAAGCCTCGCTGTCGGCGAGGTACTCAGTTGCACGCTTCTCGAATGGATTGGCCACCGTAGTCCCCTTAAATATGCCGCTGTCGGCGCCGAAAGAGCGGTCTCATCGCCGGGACCGCGTCCTTGCCGTCCGCTGGTGCGGAGCCAGCCGTCTCTGCCCAGAGAAGCGGCATCGAGTTGTTCGGGGTGTTGTGGTCGAGAATGAGTGGCAACGCGCACCCGCCGTAGCCGAGCTTCATGTCGGCGGTGCCGCCTACAGCGGTGTGCCTGCTGGTGATGGAGTCGTCGTAGTACTCATTAGCGAGCGCGAGGAATGCACCGTCGGCGGGGTTGTCTGCGTCAAGCGGGAGGGACTCCGGTAACCAGAGCCCATACGTGGTCGAGATGTTCGGCGGAAGCCCGGCTTTGGCTAAGGCGCCCTTTCCAGCATCGAGGCGATCGGCCAGCTCTTTCCTCGCTTTGGCGGTGCCGACATAGTGGTGGATGAAGACTTGGTAATCGTCTTCGAAGATCCTCGCTTCGAGCACGTCTTGGGCTTCTTGCACCGACGTAGCGAACTTGGACAACTTCCCCTTGGCCTTGCCGTCGGCGAGCCGGAAGAAGGAGGTACCGGTCGCTGCGAAATCATCGATCAAGTACACGGCTCGGAAGGTGGCATCATCGTCCTTGAGATCCCCGCGGAGCTCATCCAGGAGATCCTCCCACTTTGCGCGGTCGAGCTGGGTCGAGCCAACGACCTGTTCGTTGGTGATCAGGCCGACGTTCTGGTGACGGATGTAGTCGACCCTCGCGCCGTCGCTCAGACCAAGGAAGAGCGTCCGGCGGCGCAGTCTGCCGATGCGCTCGCGCGCCTCTTCGTTGGCCAGGAGAGTGTGCCGCGGGGTGTCCATCTGCTTGGCGACCGCCGTGAGCAACTCGGGGTGGACGAAGTTCGCATAGAACTGCCCGACGAGCTTTTCCATCTCAGAAGGACCGATGTACACCAGCCTGGTCATGATGAACTCGTAGGCAGCTTCCCTCTGATCCGAATCAAACTGCTGGAGCCAGGATGCCAAGCTCTCGGTGAAACGGACACCAGCCTCGAAGTCGCGGTAGCCGTCGTACTTTAACGTCGCCATGAGGCGAAGGCGCTGGAACTGGTCGTGGGCTTTGTCGTCGTCCCAGTCCATGACGCTGCTCAAGACCCGTAGGCCAAGGTCCGGGTTCATTCGCCCTCCACCCTGAATCTGCCAAGTCCGTCCTGCACCTCCACCGATCGCAAATAGTAAAGGGTCGCGCGGCTCCCCCGCAGCGCTTCTGGTGCGATGTTCCAGCACCTCGCCAGGTCTGGACTGACCTGTTCGACACTGAGGCCAAGGGGTGACGCCAGCATCTCGTGGTCGTTGCCGGGCCAGCAGCCACGGTCCCCGATTCGCAGGATGTCATTCGTCTTCGCATGTGACGCCACTGCGGCAACGACGTTGAGCTTCGAGGCGTCGGAGTCAAGGACGTCGATCGAGTGACTCGATCGCACGACGCGGAGTGACGTCAGACCCTGTTCTGCAACGACAGCTTGGACGCTTTCCCACAGTCTGTCCTCTGAGAGTCCTCCTTCGGCCTGGACAGTCAGCTGGTGTCGTCGAAGGGTGAGCTTCAGTCCGCCCCCGTCGCCTCTGAGCTGATCGTGCAGCAGAGCAAGTGGTCCGGCGGGCTGCTCGACGCCAGCCAGGGGCTGGGTATCCCCGAGCTCGCGAATCTCTGCCCCGTTGTAGTAGCCGACCGTTACGAGCGACCAGAGGTCTTCGGGGATGACCTGCCTCAGGTCGGAGCCAGCAGATCTCCCTCGGCCTGTGGCGATTCCTAGGGGCAAACCTCCGCTGAGTATGCGAATCAACTCTGCAGTGACGTCGTCGCGCGGCGGCTGGAATCGGTCAGGTGTGTCCACGATCGTTCCGTCGTAGTCGAAGACGATGCCTCCAAGCGCGGTGTTCGCGAGATTCATCTCGAAGGCTCGGTAGGCCGCTGCGAGGGCCTCTGCCGAAGACTGTCGAAGGTCGGAGCTCTTCGGTGTTGGCCGCTGTTGCTCTTTGCGGGCGATCGACATCTGTGACCGCGACCTAGCCTGCGGCTTTCCCAGTGGAAGTCCGTAGAGCTTGCGGCCGAAGTCAGGCACACCGGGTTGGCCCGGGTCGATGCCTCGTGCGAACCCCAGGGCTTCGGTGATGTGGAAGGCCGCGAGGATCGACGTTAATTGGGCTGCTTCGCGCTCGCCCGGGATGTCGATGACAGCCGTTGGGAGGTCGGTAGGCAGCAACCGGGTCGTCCGTCGGGCCAACGACCTATCCGAGTCCGAGACAAGGGCCAGCACGCCGCTATTGGATCCGTTCTTTGCTAGCCAGTGATGGCGGCCGTGCGCGAAGTGTCGGTAGTCGGCTAGTTGCACTCCGACGATCCCAGCCTCGATCAACTTCGACTCCAGGTCAAACGCACCCAAGCTGGTGTTTGCGTCGTGGAGGACCACCAGGTGCTCGCGTCCTGCGGCGGAAAGGGCCGCTTCGCGCCAGCCGCCCCGGTACGTCTCGCCGAGGTTCTCCTCAAGCAGTTTGGAGATGGCGTGCCACTCCTCTTCACGACCTTCTAGTTGGAGGTAGGCCCGGGTGGTGACGGCACAGAAGGCTAGCAGAGAGTTGGTCGCAAGGAAGCCATCCTTCTTCGACGGAATGCCCAGGTGATGGAACCGTACGACTGGATCGGCACTCGCAACTCGAGAGAGAGCGCTTCGACTACGAACTGTTACGACGTTCACGGCGGCCACTTCGGCCCGGCGCGCGGCGGAAACCGCCGCTACGACGTCGACGTTCGAGCCACCTGCGCTAAAGATCCAACAATGCGAATCGTGTTGAATTGGCTCAGTTCGGAACTGATAAGGAGTCAACGCTGCACTTGGCTCGAGAGCAAACGTACGGTGCAAGCGCGCCAAGTGATACGCCGCCGAGAGCGACCCTCCCGACCCAACCGCGACAATCGGCCTACTCATCCCTCGTTCAAGGCACGTCACGAGGTCCGAGATATCAGCACTATTGACCCAGTCAAGGGTGGCTGAGAGTTCGGCCATTTCCGACCGATAGGGGCGGGCCACGGAGCACCTTTCGCTGATCGAGGACGACGTTCGTCTCACCGAGGAGGCTACCGATCCGCACCGACAGTTCTGCCAACCCAGTCTCCCCAGCCCTGGCGCGGCCGTCACCTGGTCGCTGGCTGGAACGGCAGGCGCTGTTCTGGTTGGCGAACATCCCGATCTCCCGCATGCCCTACCTGACTCGTGCCAGCGGGCTGTGTCGCTGTGATGCCATGCCCGTGGAGGCTGGAGCAGGCGCCGCGGGCAGCGCAAGTTCCAACCGGCACCAGCCGGGTCACAGAGGGGCGGGAGGCTTGGTGTCCGGCTGAGCCCGAAGTGGATGGGGCACATGGTCGTCTGGACTCGCGACCTCGGGAAAGCTGTCAATCCAGCCGGCCATCTCTGCAGCGTTGAGCGGAAGATAAGCCCCGAAGCTGCGAAGCTCTGGGGCGCTCGACAGAGCGGTTCGTGCCTCGGCATCGGTGAGCAGCGCGTCGCAGTAGGCGTACGCGACTGCGAGGGCGTCGATGTCGGCGATGTGATTGGTCTTCCACCGGTGACCCGGGTTGCGGTGATAGCGAGTCTTCATAGTGGCCGCGACTTGGATCTGCGGCATCGCGGCCCAGAGAGTCACCATCTCGGCGGCCTCGGGAAGTTCGTGCGGAAGGCCCTTTTCTTCACGTTGCTGGAGGTGGTGAACGAAAGCAGTCATTCCTTCGTGCGTGACCTCGCGGGCGAAGATGAGGTCGCGCAAGCGACCGCGTCGCCAGGATGGGTACTTCTTGAGGGTCGCCGAGGTCTCGAGCTCGAATGCCAGGCGGCTCTCGGTGCCGACTTGGAAGGTCTCAGGGGCGTAGCCACGGGCGCGGAGGTCCGCGATCTCGGAGTCCTGCGGGCCTTCCAGGAGCTTGCGCTCCATGAAGTAGCGCATCTCGACCAACTGGTTCTCGAACGCCTCGTCGCCGAGTTCCTCACGCAGTTGTGCTTCGGTGTCTTCGCCAGTGATCTCGTTGAAGAACCTGAATCCACCGCTTCTGCCAAACGCCCACAGCGCGGAGTCCCCCAGGAGCGGCATCGAGGCATAGCTCGGTGGCGCGCCATAGACCTTGTCGAGACCCGCGGCGATCTCCATTTCGACGATGGATGGCCGGCCGGGGAGATAGGTGAAGTCCGATAGCTCCTCCATCACGTCCGCGACGTGACCGCGTTGGCGCGGACTCGGAACCGAGTGCGCGACCTCCTGGAAGTGGACCGCGGAGAGAGGGAACACCGCGCGACGCTCCGTCTTTGCACGGCGAGCCGCCGCCAAGAGGTCCGTATACCCAGGGAGGACTCTGATGGGTCTGCCTGAGTCCATGACATGGCCGTCCGCTGCCCGGCTGGCCTTGGCCATTTCGATGTAGTGGTTCAGGTCCAAGTAGACGAGCGGAACCGGTGGACGAGTGACACTCGCCCACACCAACGCTTCAGGTACAGGTGCTCTCAGCATGGCGACGAGAACGATACGGCCCAAGCCCCAACCAGGGCCGCAGAATATGAAGTGCGAGTCAGGCGGGTGCCGATCCAAGACTCGTGGCGATCACCCGCACCCCGGTTCGCCAGAGCCGGGGTCGTTGACTACCTGCGTCCTATCCGACGCCGCCGTTGCCGGGCACCTGCACCGCCGATTCGGCGTCTGCCGTGGCGTGGCGCACTCGGCCGATTCGAGTCCGACCCATCGGAGCTCAAGGCCGAGGCCCGTCCCAGTCTAGGCCGGCGTCTGCAACTCCGACACGTCGCTTTCTTCGAAGCCAGTCAGACGCCTCGTCGCCGAGCCGAACCTGGTCTGCCTCGACCTCGTCCAGCAGATGAGCGGTCCGGACCCGATGCGTACGGGGACCGGGTCAACTGTGACCCGTAGATCTTGACATTGACAGCGAGTCAGTCAGATTCCTCGGCATCTCGGCATCTCGCCACACCAGTTCACGTCATAGCGCCAGTATTTCCTTTTCAATTACTGACCGCCAGAGCCACTCACCTGCCTTCAGGTGGGTGTGACGATGAGCATTCACAAGCTGACGGCGGGCTCCGGGTACGACTACCTGACCCGGCAAGTCGCCGCCATGGACGCCACCGAGAAGGGCCACACTGGCCTCACCTCGTACTACCTGAGTTGGCTCAATGGCCTTAGTGCCTTAACCGTGCCCACGCCCGAAGGCGTTTGTGCAGGTCAGAGCGCTGATTCCCTCGAGAACTGCGCGATCAGCCCCTCACTTGGGTGCAAATCCAAAGGACTCCTCCCGTGTCGCTCGACCGGGCAGATGTTCCTGATTGCGCGGGATCGTTCAGCGGGTGCGCGAGTTCTCCTCTTACACAACGCAATTCGGGCAAGCTTGCACATGGAGTCGGCAGACCCAAGCGCCATTCCAGCCCAACGAGCGCACGCACCCGCACCCTGGGAGTCGCAGTGCTAGCTCGCTTAGTGCCTTGGCGATGCCCTGGGCACCGCATCACCGCAGGTCAGCGCCTTGCCAGCCCTCGGCCACTACCGGGGTGACCCAAGTCAGGGGGTCAACTGTGACCCGTAGATCTTGACATTGACAGCGAGTCAGTCAGATTCCTCGGCATCTCGGCATCTCGCCACACCAGTTCACGTCATAGCGCCAGTATTTCCTTTTCAATTGCTGAGCGCCAGAGCCACTCACCTGCCTTCAGGTGGGTGTGACGATGAGCATTCACAAGCTGACGGCGGGCTCCGGGTACGACTACCTGACCCGGCAAGTCGCCGCCATGGACGCCACCGAGAAGGGCCACACTGGCCTCACCTCGTACTACGCCGAGAAGGGCGAGGCCCCCGGGGTCTGGGTCGGTTCCGGCATTGCCGGGATCGATGGGCTGGCTGCCGGCGACGTCGTGACCGCCGAGCAGATGCAAGCCTTGTTCGGCTCGGGCCACCATCCCCTCGCTCACGAACGGCGCGAGCACCTCCAGGGACCCGACCTGACGGACAAGGACTACCGGTCGGTCACCCGCCTCGGCGTCCCGTACAAGGTGTTCGCAAACGACGTCTCCGCATACCGGATGGAGGTGGCTAAGCGGCTGGCCGCGCACAACGAGGCCGCGGGACTACAAGGCGACTGGCCTGTGCCTGCCGAGGACCGCGCCCGGATCCGCACCGAGGTGGCGCGTGAGTTCTTCCGCGCCGAGCATGGCCGGGATCCTGAAGACGCCCGCGAACTGGCGACCACCATTGCGAAGCACTCACGCCCGAAGACGCAGGCCGTCGCCGGCTTCGACCTCACTTTCAGCCCGGTGAAGTCGGTTTCGACCCTCTGGGCGATCGCCGATCAGAGCGTCGCCGCCAGGATCGAGCGCGCTCATCAGGCCGCCGTCAAGGACGCGTTGGAGTTCATCGAGCAGCACGCGCTGTTCTCACGTGAGGGCACCAACGGGGTCCGCCAGGTCGACGTGCAAGGGCTCGTCGCGACCGCGTTCACTCACCGCGACAGCCGCGCCGGCGACCCCGATCTACACACCCACGTCGCGGTCGCCAACAAGGTGCAGACGACGGAGGGGAAGTGGCTGGCGATCGACGGCCGCGTCCTGTTCAAGGCGACCGTCGCCGCGTCCGAGACCTACAACAGCGCTCTTGAGCGACACCTGAATGCGGACCTCGGGTTGCGATTCGAGGAGCGCGATAACGCAGACCAGCGCAAACGCCCGATCCGCGAAATCGTCGGCGTCGATCCGGCACTCAACCTCCGCTGGTCGGCCCGACGCGCGAGCATCGAGGAAAGACGATCCACGCTTGCCACAGAGTTCCAGCGCACCCATGGCCGCCCACCGACACCGGTCGAAGCGATCCAGCTAGCGCAGCAGGCCACCCTGGAGACCCGCGAGGCCAAGCACGAACCGCGCACCCTCGCCGAGCAGCGTCTCGCGTGGAGAGAGCAGGCACGTGAGGTACTCGGTGGCGACGCCGGAATCCGCTCAATGTTGACTTCGGCGATCGGTCCCTCCCTCCCAAAAGGCTGAGCCGGTACGCCCGGGTCGACGTCGACAACACGGCCCGGGCAGTCATCACACAGATGGAAAACCGGCGGTCCAACTGGCAGGTCTGGCACGTTCGTGCCGAGGCCGAGCGGCAGATCCGCGGCACCGGGGCATCCCCCAAGCGCATGCCAGAACTCGTCGACCAGGTGGTCCGACATGCGCTCACCTCCTCGGTCTCCATGGCCAGGCCCGAGCGCGACATCGTCGAGCCAGAACCGCTCCGCCGGCGGGACGGGTCCAGCGTCTACACGGTGGCCGGTTCCGACCTCTTCACCTCGGCCAAGGTCATCGAGGCCGAGAAGCGTCTGGTGGATGCGGCGGGTCGCTTCGATGGGGTCGCCGTCGAGGAGCTAGCCGTCGATCTGGCGTTGATGGAAAGCACTGCCAACGGCGTCAAACTCAACCCAGGACAGGCCTCCCTGGTGCACGACATGGCAACCTCCGGTGCCCGCCTACAACTGGCCATCGCACCCGCCGGGTCCGGCAAAACCACAGCCATGCGCGCCCTCTCGGGCGCTTGGATCGAGGGCGGTGGGCAGGTGCTGGGCCTGGCCCCCTCGGCCGCCGCGGCCTCCGCACTGCGTTCACAGATCGACACCAGCACCGACACCCTCGCCAAGCTCATCCATGAGATCACCGGCCGCGACCCGGATGCGCGCACCTGGCTCGACGTGCCCGTCACCGAGAAAGACAAGGCAAAGGCTGCCGGTGCCCACTGGGACCCGAACGCTCGCTCCTGGTACGCCCCAACGGCCCGACACAAGTCGCCCCCGGCGCGGCGCTGGAGCCGTGGCGAGTGACGGTCACCGACATCGGCCCCAAGACCCTGGTCGTGATCGATGAAGCCGGGATGGCAGACACGCTGTCGCTCGACCTCGCGGTCCAGTTCGTGCTCGAGCGAGGCGGCAGCGTCCGGCTGATCGGCGATGACCAGCAACTCGCCGCGATCGGCGCCGGTGGCGTGCTGCGAGACATCCAGGCCACCCATGGCGCCTGCCGACTTACCGAACTAGTCCGGTTCGTCGACCCCGCCGAGGGTGCTGCCTCACTCGCACTACGCGAGGGCCAGCCCGAGGCGCTCGGGTTCTACTTGGACCGAAACAGGGTTCATGTCGGCGACCTGGCAACGATGACCGAGGACGTCTTCGGAGCATGGCAGGCCGACCGCGGCAAGGGCCTGGATTCGATCATGCTGGCACCGACGCGCGAGCTGGTGAGTGAGCTGAACCAGCGGGCGCGTGCCCACCGGCTGGAGGGCGCAGACCCCGCTGCCGGCGCCGGTGAGGACGCACCCACGGTGCGCCTGGCGGACGGTAACCAGGCCAGTGTCGGCGAACTGATCATCACTCGCTCCAACGATCGACGGCTGCGCACAGCGTCCAGCGACTGGGTGAAGAACGGCGACCGCTGGACCGTTCTGGAGATCGACGGTGGCGCCTTACGGGTGCAGCACGCGCAAAGCGGCCGGTTGGTCACGCTGCCCGCCGACTACGTGCAGGAGAACACGGAACTGGGCTACGCAACGACCGTGCACACGGCCCAGGGCGTCTCGGTGGACACCATGCACGGGCTGGCCAGCGGCGACGAATCGCGGCAGCAGCTGTACACGATGTTGACCCGTGGCAAGCAGGCCAACCACGTGTACCTCGAGGTCGTCGGGGACGGCGATCCGCACAACGTCATTCGCCCAGAGCTCACGCATCCGCTGACTCCCACGGACCTGCTCGAGCGGATCCTTGCCCGCGACGACGCACCCCGCTCGGCTACCACGATGCTGCGCGAGCAGAGCGAGCCGACGACGCTGCTCGGTCAGGCCGCGCAGCGCTACCTCGACTCGCTGTATGTCGCGGCCGAGCACCAGCTCGGCCCAGAGAAGGTCCAGGCCCTGGAGGCAGACGCGGAGCGTGTCGTCCCCGATGTCACCGAACAGCCCGCCTGGCCGGCGCTGCGCGCCCATCTCATTCTGACCAGCGCACACGGCGTCGACCCGATCGCCAGGCTCCGGACCGCGGCCCAATCGCGCGAGCTCGACACCGCCGGCGACACCGCCGCGGTTCTGGACTGGCGCCTGGACGACACCGGCCTGCGCGGCGGCGGCCGCGGCCCACTGCCGTGGATCCCCGGCGTGCCCACCTCACTGGCCAAGAACGAAATGTGGGGGTCATACCTCGCCCAGCGCGCTGCGAAGGTCACCGATCTGGCGACCACGGTTCGTGAGGCAGCGATCGCTGACGTGACACCCAGCTGGGCCTCGTCCGGCGCGGGTCGCCCGGCTGATGCGGTGCTCGGCGACGTCGCCGTATGGCGGGCCGCGATGCTCGTCGACGACGCCGACCGGCGGCCTACCGGTCGGGCACAGATGCAGAAGGCTGCGGCACTCTGGCAGCGCCAGCTGAATGAGCGACTCGTCGGTGACCGTGCCCCCGCGATGCAGGAGTGGGGCGAGCAGATCGCTGCCTCCTCTCGCGCCACCATCCGCGATCCGTTCGCGCCGGTCCTGGCCGAACGGCTCGCCGCGATGGCCCGCTCCGGCGTCGACGCGGCCGGATTGCTGCGGCGCGCGACCGCGGCCGGCACCCTGCCCGACGATCACGCGGCGGCAGCGCTGTGGTGGCGGATCAGTCGTCACCTGTCGCCAGCCGTCGCCGAGCAGGTCGACAAAGACCGACACATTCAGACCGCCTGGACCCCTCGACTGCCGGAACTGCTGGGTGAAGACCGCGCCGCTCAGATGCAGGAAAGCCCCTGGTGGCCCACCCTGGTCACGACCGTCGACCGTGCGCTTCAGCGCGGATGGTCGGTCGATGAGCTATTCCGTGGTGAAGCAACAAGGCCGCTGGAGCCCGGCGACGATCCCTGCCAGGCATTGGTGTGGCGACTCACCGTCGCGATGGACCCCATCCCCGACGAGCACTACGACGCCTACCCGGACGAGCACGAGGACCTGTGGGACCACGTCCCGTTCTCCGACGACGCCACCGAGGTGGTCCCGCCGGACCTCCCGGTCGACCAGCAACCGCCGCCACTCGACGACGAGGCACCCTTCGACGACCTCGGCGAGGAGACCATCGACGCGGAGGCGCTGGATCAGCAGCTGCTCATGGCCGCGCTGCGCCGCGACGTCCTTGGCCCGTTGGAGGTGTCCGACGAGCAGATCGCCCGGTCGGCCGAACGCGCGATGCGGTTCGTGGACAGCCCGGTCAGCGTCCAGCGCATCGCGCAGATCAACGCGCTCACGCTCACCTACTACCGCCAGCAGCTACCTGGGTCGTGGGCTGCGCAGCACCTCTCGGATCGGTTCGACACCGATCTCGCCGGCGATGAACGCTTCCAGCCCGGGTTCGCCCCTCCCGGTTGGGACCGTCTCGTCAAACACCTACGCAGCATGGGAGTCAGCGACGAGGAGATGGTCGCCGCCGGTGTCGCGAAACAGAACGAGTCGACCGGGCGGATCCGCGACCACTTCGTCAACCGGCTGGTGTTGCCGATCATCCACCGCCGCGACGGCTGGGAGAACTTCGAGACCGCGCCATTCGCCGGCGGCGATGTCGTCCTGGGATTCGTCGGCCGTCGCCACCCGGACCTGACCGACGAGGACAAGAAGGGTCCCAAGTACCTCAACAGCCCCACCACCCCGCTCTTCGCGATGGGCGCGCAGCTGTACGTCGCCGGGTCGGACCTGTACGGGCGCGGTGCCCGGCCCGTGCTCGTCGAGGGTCCGATGGACGCGATCGCCGTCACCCTGGCCGCACAGGGCACCCGGGTGGGTGTCGCCCCCCTGGGCACCTCGCTGACCGAGGAACAGGCCCAGCAGCTGGCCGCGATCAGGGAACACTTCGGCGCTGGTAGCGCCACCGACCTAGACTCCGCGGCCGCCCGGTTCGACCCCTGGCTGATCGTCGCAACCGACAACGACAAGAACCTGTCAGGACAGGTGGCCGCCGAACGGGACTACTGGCTGCTGGCCCCCCACGATCTTGACCCCGGTCACGCCACCTTCCCCTCCGGTCTCGACCCCGCCGACATGTTTACGATGCGCGGCCCAGCTGCTCTCCGCGACGCACTCCAACAGCCCCGTGCGCTGGCTGACACGCTGCTGGAGGAACGGCTGTCGAACTTGCCCCCCGACCGGGCCAGGATCGCCGCTGCCCGGATCCTCGCGACCCGCCCAGCACGGCACTGGAGCGACGGCACGACGCGCATCTCCGCCAGGTTGCGACTCAGCACTGTGTTGGCCAGGCGCGATCTCATCCCGGCCGCCGAGTCATGGAACGACGATCGACGCAAGGCCGCCCGGTCGCAACTCGACCAGGTCGCCGATGTGCGGTCTCGCATGCAGCAGTCAGCGCAACGGCCACCCCAGGAGCGGTGGGTCGGCTTGGCCGGCGAACTCGATCCGCGTCTCCCCCGCGAGGCTGACTGGCCAGCGTTGGCCCAGATGCTCGAGGAGGCCTCCCTCGAAGGTCACGACGTGCCCGCGGTCACGCGCCGACTGGTGGCCGAGCGCGCGCTAGCGGCGGACCAACCAGCCCAAGATCTGCGATACCGCTTGGTCGCTGCCTTCGACGTCGCTGTCGACACAGGCGGGCCAGTGGCTGCCAAGGCACCGGACGGTGCTGCGCAGGAGCGTCGAACATCCGAGGTTTCGAGCCACCGACCGGGAGGCCCCCGCCGGTGACGGGTACCGCCGTCCTCGAGCCGGAGGCGTTGAGGGTGTGCCCGCTACGCGCGGGAGCGCCCTCCAGCAGTTGGGTGATGCTCTCAGACAGTCGTGCGCCTGACGCCTGTGGATGACGCGAATGCTCGCGTGCCCGAATCCCGTACCGTCATCGGCATGGGGACCATCGACTTCACCATTGCGGCAGCAGCCGTTGGAGCGCTCGTCGGTGTGCTGAGCGTCCGCAGCCTGCGCACGCTCAGGTACCGCCGTGACAACGAGGTGGCGTTGCCGCGCCCGGATACGGCCTGGGTGTTGCCGGCCGCGGTGCTAGCCGCCGTGATCCTGACGATCCGGCTGGCGCCGAACCACCCGTCGACACTGATCCTCCTGGCCCCGCTGACGGTGGCCGGCCCCTGGCTGGCCGCGGTCGACCTCGACGTGCACCGGCTGCCCGACCGTGTCATCGGGCCGGTCGCGGCGAGCTCGCTGGTAGCCCTCCTGTTGGTCTCCACTGTGAGGACCAGCTCCTCGATGCTGGCACTCGGAACGGCCGGCCTTGTTCTCGCTGGCGGCGGCTACTTCGCGCTGCACCTGATCGGGCGCGGTGCGCTCGGTTTCGGTGACGTCAAGCTGGCGGCCATCGTCGGTCTCACTCTCGGCGCGCTAGGCCTTGGAACGCTGTGGTGGTCGCTGCTGCTGTCCTCGGTGCTGTGCCTGATCTGGTTCGTGGTCGCGAAACGGCGAAAGCCCAGCAGCACCCGGGTCGCGTTCGGACCCTGGATGCTGCTGGGCTCGCTGGTGGCCGCCGCGGCCTTCGGCACCTAGGCGGCGGCTCGCCACGTCTATTCCGCGTCGGGGCCGTCCAGGATCTCGCCGGTGTCCAGGTTGACCGCCGCCAGTCGTGGTCGACTCTCGTCGACCACGACCGCCTCGTCCCTCTTACGCCCATAGGCAGTGGTTCGCACGTCAGCCGCGTACGCCTGCCCCCGGTTGTGAATGGACTGATCGCTGACGTGCCGGCTGTAACGACTCCGCGCTGGCCAGCCCTGGTGCCCCTCCTCGCAGTGGTCCTTAACCCGGTTACGCATCCTGTCGGCGAACGCCGGCAGCGCGTAGCGGTGCCACTCCTCCATAGCGTCACTGTTGAGCGCCAGTCCTGCTCGGCGGCGTTGGTCTGCAAGAACGGCGATCTCGTGCACGAGGTGCGGGTGCTCGGGCCAGCACGAGGGGATCATCCCGGCGACGTCCCAGACGTACTCGCGGTTGAGCCAGTTGACCACCTCTTCCAACCACTCCCACAGCTGCTCGCGCAGTTCGGGGCGTCGACAGGTCGGCGGATCCCACGGGCGCGGCAGCATGTGGAGCGGGCCGAGAGCCTTGACCTGGTCCTTGTCACCGTTGGCGGCCATATTGAGCTCCCGGTAGGCCAGCCGCAGCATGCTGCCCCCTTCCGGGAACGGCCGCGTCATCGAGGCGACTCGGGGTTCACGCTCCGCGTCAGTACTCACTGGTGACTCCTGTCCTTGGTCAGGCTCCGGCGCTTGGCTTCCACCAGCGCGGCGGTTGTTCGGGCTTCAGGGGTGACGATCATGTGGCGTGCTGCGTCGAGGGAGACGCGCAGCTTCTCCTGCTCGGCCAGCAACCGTTTACCCGATGCACCGTCGATGCATCGGTGCAGCCGGGCGATGATCGGCTTGCCGTTCTCGGCGATCACCAGCGCGTGACGCTCCTCCAGCTGTCGAATCTCCTCCGGTCGCAGAATCGGGATGTCCTCCCCTGACGTGGTCCGCCCACCCATCTGGCCGGTCTGCCAGCTGGTACGTGCGACCCGGACCGTGCCGACGAGATCGGAGATCTCCTGGTTGAAGGCGACATCCTTGGATCCGCCAAACATGATCAGGGTGTTGGTTAGGCCGAACAGCGCTCGGGCGTCGTTCTCGCCGAAGATCGAGGCCAGCTGACGCCATGTCTGCGCCGCGTAGATGAATGCCAGGCCCAGTGCGCGCTCATTCGCCATCCTGGTCCGCAGTGTCGGCAGTGGTGCGGTTGATGGCAGCTCGTCGAGGCAGGCGAGGAACGGTGGACACAGCCGGCCCCACGGCGAGCTGTTGGCAGCGAGGAGTGCCGCGTCGAGGACGTACTCGGCGACCGCTGTCATCAGCGGCGACGCGCTGGCGTACGGGTCCTCGCGACCGAGCAGGTAGATGGTGCCGCCCTCCCGGATGATCTGACCGATATCGGTGGCCGGTCGACCTGGTCCGGGTACGCACCGCCGGCGGATCTCCTGCTGGAAGAACAGGCTCATCGACTGCTGCACCGTGGTGATGGTGTTGCCCGCCGTGCGGTCGTCGCCGTGCAACGCACCGTGCAGCAGTCCGTGCCAGAACGGTGCAGCGTGCGGGTGCTCGCGCAGGATCTCCCCAGGATCGGTGTTGCTGAGCGGGTTAGCGACCCACCGGAGCACGTCCTCGAGGGTTCTGCCAGTGAGCGCGGCGGCGTGAAAGTACGCCTGGAGCACTTTCGCGGCCTCAGCGGCGTAGAACCGTGCGGCATCGTCACCCTGCCCTCCTTGGATGGCTCCCTTCACGGTGCCCGCTGTGAACGCCTTCGCCCGTCGTTCGGCGATCATCGAGTCGACGCATCCAGCGATCGGATCAAAGATCAGCTCCGTGAGCCCGTCCGCCAGCCCGAATGGGTCCAGCACTGCGCATGGCCGACCGTCACGCTGCCGTTCGGTCAGGCTCAACAGCAGATCCTCGACCTTGGTCAGGGTGACGAGCGCGCCCCCTGGTGCTCCCAGCAGTGCCGGGATCAGCACGTCAAGGGTTTTGCCGGAGCCCTGGGGCCCGATCACCCCTGCGGTCCGGTCCCACGGCTGCCACAGCTCCCCGCCTCGCGGTTCGTGCGCGGCGCCGATCTTCCACCCGATATCCCCCGGGTTCACCCGCAGCGCCTTCATCGAGTCTTCGCCTTGCCGTAGATGTCTGGTCGGACCACCGGTGCCACCTTCCGCAGCCGTGAGCGCCCCAGGAGCTTCTCGGCTTCCTCGCGGGTAGCCATCCCGCGTAGGCGATTCGGACCCCACCGGTCCAGGCCCACCTTCGCGCCCCAACACGCCGCGACAATCAGCGCCAGCTCGACGCCGATCACGCACGCCGAGAGCAGGTGCTTTCCGGCGACGTCGTGCATGCCGGTCAGGCCGCTTCCAGCATCGCCGCGCGCGATGTCCGGCAGGCTGGTGAACAGGTTCGCGCTCGGTACCCACGCCCACCCTGCCCCGGCGAGCAGGTTTGCCAGCGACCGGCCAGCCTGCACACCTAGCGTTAAGACCAGCACGATGGCCAGCACCACCCCGGCCGGAACCTCCCAGGTCCACGGGATCGGGTCTCGTCGACGAGATCTCTGCATCGTTCCTCCTAGATCGACTCACTGACCTGAAGGCGCCACGACCCGCCTTGACGGTCACACTGTTCGAGAACGTCGAAACCGAAAGATGAGCGACCTCCGAGTGCGACGCGTCGGTGAGGTGTTCCGCCACCACCTCGGCGGACTATCTCAGAGGACACTCCCGCCGACATCAGCGAGAAACAGATGACAACAACCAAAAAAATCACATCGTCTTTTTGCCCTTATCGCTGATATTACCTACACGCCAAATTTCGAAAATGTGCTTGGTCTTCATGTTGTAGGAGTAGTCGCTCATGGTGACGCCGATCTTTGGGCTCTGGGCACCTATCGCCTGGTGCTTCGCGGGATCGAACACCATCTCCACGTGGCCGATGACGTTCGGTCCGAGATATGAGTCGTAGAAAATTAGATCCCCCGGCTTGGCATCGCCTGGCGAGACGCGGAAACCATTTCCGGCCGCAAGCCAAGCTTGCTGCGCTCCAGCGGTCCGGGGCATCGTGATTCCGAGCTGGCGGTACGCCGCCGAGCTGAAGCTTGAGCAATCCCACGTGTTGGGCCCGTTCGCTCCCATCACGTAGCCGTCGCCCAGGTGACCTTCTGCCCAGGTGAGCAGCTTCTTCACTCGCTCGTTCGTCAGCGGCGGAAGCTGAGGATTTCCGTCCCCAACACCGGTCCCACAGTCGGTCGGGTCTCCCAGGACCTCGCCGCCCCCATATTTCGCCGCATAATATAGAACGTCATTCACATACCAACTCGCGTGATTGTATGCAAAGATGGCACGTTTTACGCCCGCCTCCCCCTTGGTGACCCCGCTCGCCGTCAGGTAGTTGGCGGCCGACATTGCGCTATCGGCGTCGTTCGTGATGATCGCTTTACCGTCGCCATCACCATCGACGCCGTAGGTTGCCCACGTCGCTGGCATGAACTGCATAAGCCCTTGTGCGCCAGCACTGGACGAATGATTGTTGCGGCCGTGGCCCGTCTCTTCCATGCCGATTCCTGCCAGGAGCGTCCAGGGAATCTTGTACTTATTCGCCGCGCGTACGTAGTCGGCTTTGATCGCGTCCGGGATCGACAGCGGCGGATTGTGCAGAGAGTCCTTGCGCGGTTCGCCCGGCGCTGGAAGGGGGAACCCAATCCCACCCTCTCCGCCCGGGTCCTTCACTGGAACGCCGGGGTCCGTAGGTGACTTGCCACCCAGCGGCGACTTCCACGGGGGCGGGGTCGGTGGCCCCACGGAAGGTGTTTTCGCAGGAGGTGGGGTTGGTGCGACAGCCTGCCCGTTGAGCGGTGCTCCGTGCTGGGTCATGAACGGAATCGGATCGGTGAACGTTCCGTTGATCGCGACGCCGAAATGCAGGTGGTTGCCGGTCGAATTTCCGGTCGATCCTTCAAGGCCGAGACGCTGGCCGAGGGTGACCGTCGCGCCTACCTTCATCGCCGGGTCCAGTTGCGCCATGTGCCCGTAGACGGTGGTGATCCCGGATCCGTTGTCGAGGACGACGGCGTTGCCTAGTCCCCCATACGGGCCGGCCACCTTCACCTTGCCCGCGGAGGCAGCGAGCACCGATCCCGGTTGGGGCAGCATCGCCAGATCGACCCCTTGGTGGTTGGTGGAGCCGATCCCGCCCGGTGACATCCGGGGGCCAAATCCTGAGGTGATCGTGTATTTCTGCGCGGTGGGAACTCGCCATGGGCCAGTCGCTACCGTCGAACCACCCTGGCAGTCCTGAGCTTTCAGTTCTTCGCCCGCGGCGGGTGAGGCCACCACGACCACCATGAAGGCGGCGAGCAGTGGCACAGCGGTCAGGATGGCCAGCACCATCGTGAGCCCGACGACGAGTTTCTTCATGGCTCAGGCAGCCGACTCGATTGCTTCGTTGGTGAAGGTGAGGTCACGCTCGAGCGGATGGAGCACGGTCTGCACCTTGTACATCTGCTCCCCCACCACCCACAGCCCGCGTCCTTTGCCTTGCATCCCCCAACCGGTGATGAGTGACCGTGCGATCGGGCCGAGGCCAAGCAGCCGCTCAAGCTCGTCGCCGATGGCGCTGTCTTGGCCCATCAGGATCTTGATGTCTGCCAGGTGCATCAGATCCTTGGCGATCGCCACGGCCTGCGATCCTTCGTCGCCGGCCGACATCGGGTCCGACGGCTTGTGCGCGTTCGCCCACTGGATGTCCCCGGCTGCGCGGGACAGTCGCAGGTCCGAGTCGTACGCCTTCACGGCCTCCGGGCCGAGCCGGAACTGCTTCCACACCTCGTCACGCACGACAATGCGCAGATCTCCCGGCTGGGCCATCTCTCGCATGCCTCGACCCCAGGACCCTAAGCAGGTCAGTGCGATGCCCATCGCGTCGTCTCCGAGTGCGTCTAGCCGGGAAAGGCTCAGGCTCTGGATCGGCGCGTTCCAGTCGACGTCGATGGTGGTGTGGGTGTCGAAGAGCCCGGCCAGCGCCCCGGAGACCAGTTGGCCGAGCGCATCGCGCAGGAGGCGCGTCTCGTCGAGGAAGTGCCGCGCGGAGTCGTAGCGGCACTCGGCGATCAGTTCCTCGGTCGGGTTGTCCAGCAGGTGCCACAGCTCGGGGATCGTGATCTCGCGCAGCTGCGACGCGCCGCTGCTGTACCCGGTCAGGCTGCGCAGCGCGTTCTTGACTACGACCTCATCAGTGGGCCCGAACGGGACGCGGTTCTCGCCGATGCGCTGCGATCCGACGAGTCCGCGGACGAGGGTGAGCCAGCGGCCGAAGATGATCGCACCGCGGCGCTGTGCCTCCGCCGGGTCGAGTTTGTCCCAGCCCTGGCCGAGCGGGCCGAAAGCCAGCGGGTTGATCCGGGCCGACAGGCCCGGGCCGATCGCGAATGGTTCGACCCCCAGTGCACGGCAGAGCTTTTCGTACTCGTCTTTCGGGTCTCCGAGGATGAGGGTTCGGTATCCGAAGTCCATCATCCGGAGGCAGAAGGCCTTGGTGTTTCCGGACTTGCCGCGGCCTGGTTTGCCGAACTGCATGATGTTGGGGTTCGTCACGGAGATCCCGTCGTTGAGGACCCAGCCGAGAGGGTCGACGAAGAATGACCCTCCACTCAGCTGGTCGATCCCCATCTGGGCTCCGGTGGGTGGCAGTCCGGGTGTCGCGACGAACGGCCAGAAGACTGGGGCCTGGTCCGAGGTCATCCGCCAGGACGTCACCGGGGCCTTTGCCGGTGCCCAACCGCGGCCGCGCCGCTTGGCGCCGCCGTTGGCGGCGTAGTGGAACAGTCGCGGATCCTTGGGGGTCGGCACGGGTGCCGGGACGCGCGGCAGCTCGTGACCGAAGTCGTGCAGCAGCCGCGCCATGTCGCGGCCGTCCTTGGCTCGTGGCTTCATCATCGGCGCTCCTCCTGGGTGCGGGTGTTCGTCTGGTGTGTCATGCGTCGCCCTGGCGGGAGAGGCTGACGCCCAGCGGCACGGCTGCTGCCGCGAATGCTGCGTCTTGGGACACGTCGAGCCGCAGGGGCGCGAAACCTGCTCGGCGGACGGAGGCGTCGAGTCGCCGGCCGTACTCGCTGATCCGAGCGGTCTTCGGTGCGGTGACGGTGCACACCGCGTACGGGCGCGTAAGCGCGTTCCCTCGAGCGAGCTTGGCGTCCAGGCCCCGCACCTTGGCCGCTTCGTCGCGCTGGCGGGCCCGGGCCTTGACCTTCGCCTTGGAGCGCAGCGCGTCACCGACGTCTGCGGCCCACTCCGAGTTGCCCTGCTGCCGATCGGCCTTCGACTGACGCACGATCGGGTAGCAGACCATGAAGGAGCGCCGTTCACCCGGCTCGCCTGGGGTCAGCACGGGTGCGAGTGCTCCCATCACAGCGCCCTTGATGGGCAGTTTGATCGTGGAGCTGACGGAGTTCCACGCATCGTGGCTGTAGTGCCGCATCGCGGTGTCTGCACCAGATGGACCCGCCATTGCCCACGGGACGTCGGCGTTCACGTCAGCGTCCCGATCCCGTGCGGCAAGGGCATCGACGATGCTCGCCCTGTCGCCAGGTGCAAAGCCGGTCCGACAGGCCAGGGCCAGCTCGGGCGACGTCAGCCAGGAGACGCTCGTCATCGCCATGCCGCCGCGCAGCTGTGCCTCGATCTCCGCCATGAGCCCGTAGAGGACCCTGCATCGCCCGTCGAGCCCGCCCCCGGTTTCCTTGGCCTCGTTCTTCAGCCGGGACTCGGCAACGACGAGCGTGCAGAACGCCTCGGTGCGGACTCCCGCCGCCGACAGTCCAGCCTGAAGTTCGTCATTGATCACCCGGGCCAGGTCGGGGCCGTTGCGCCGATGCCGCTTGACGTACAGGTCGCGCTCAGCGCCGTCGTCTGGGACGGTGCGCACGACGAAAATGACTTCTTCGACAAGCTCAGTCCGCATCGCCGTGTCGAGCAGTTCGCTGAGGCCGTTGCCCTGTTGAGACCGTTCAGCGGCCTCTTTGAGGCCGATTCCCGGGTGGACGACCGAGGCGGTGACCGCCCAGGTCTTGGTTGCGTGGTCCTGGATCACGGCGACGCGCGACAGTGAGTGCCCTTGCGGTGGCCCGTCGTGGATCTGGACGCCTTGAAGTACGCCCGGGAGGTCGACGTCGTCGAGGTCGTCGATCTCGCCCGTCGTCGCCTTGCTGCGGAACGTTGTCCAGCCCAGCAGCCCACCGGTGGCGGACTTACTCAGTGCCCCGAACCAACCGACAGCTGACCGGCCACGCACGGGTGTCACGGTGATGACGAACAGGACGCCCCACAGCAGGGTGAACAGGTCAACGGAGGCCCAGGCCCCCTTTGACATCGCCCAGCACGGTGGGAGCACGGCGACGGCGAGCACGCCCGCCTGCCATCCGGATAGGCCGAAGAACCAGCCGATCCGGTCGCGTGAGTAGTCGTTGTAGATCGTTGCCATCTCAGTTCACTTCCTTCGTTTAGACCGCGACCACGGCGGCTTCGCTGGCTCCGCCAGCTGCGCCACCCGATCCGCCGGCGCCGCCTGTGCCACCGCCGCCCTTGGGGCCGCCTTCGCTTTTGCCGCCGCCCTGTTGGCCGCCTTGTGGCGAGGTGCTCGGCGGGCCGCCCTGCGTAGGGGCCGGCATATCGGGGCCTTGCGTGGCCTGGTTCGGGTTGGTTGGCCCGTTCGTCGGGTCGCTGGGCTGGCCCTGACCGGTTGTTGGGTCGGTCGGCGAGGTCGTGCTGGAGGGATCGTTCGGACCCATCGGGTTGTCGTCGTCTCCGTCACCAGCGTCCTTACCGCCGTGGCGATCAGGGTTGTCATTGCTGTTGTTGTTCTTCTGCTGCTTGCCCGAGCTGAAGTCCGGGTAGTAGTTGCTGTGGCCGACGCCCATTTGGTTGGTCAGGTCGGCGCCGATCGCGGCTCCGCGGGTACCGATCGTGTGCATCGCGCCAAGGGCCGTGGCGGCGACACCACCCAGCGCTCCCCCGGCCGCCTGGAGCATGCCGCCCTCGGCCTTGTTGAATCGGCCTGAGGTGGCGTCCTCACTAGATGCCTCGCCCTGGGAGGTGCCGTTCCCGTCCGAGCTGGACGCTGCGGAGGAGCCTTCGTCGCCGGCGCCTTTGCCTCCGCCGAACAGGCCCTGGATCCCGCCTTGCGCTTCGAGTCCGGCTCGGAGGGCTGCGCCAGAGGTTGTCCCCGGGTCTACGAATGCCAGGAGCTTGAACAACGCCATGGGGCAGAACGTTGAGATGAGGATGAGGATGACACCGGGGACGGCGGTGCCGATCGCCTTCTGCATTGAGTCGGTCATGCCGTTGGCGACGCCGGTGGTCAGCTGAACACCGACGCCCAGGACGAGAACCATGATCACCGGGCTGAAGGCTGCTGCGATGAACCAGCGCAGCGACTTCCAGAACCAGGCTTTGCCGGCGTTTGCGACGAGGCCTGCCGCGGAGACCGGGGTGGTGGTCGCGAGGACGAGCAGTGCGCCGGCCCGGGTGAGCATCACCATGAGGTGACCGATGGAGGCCAACCACAGCAGGCAGCCCAATCCGCCGAGGACGGTCGCAACGGTTCCGTCATTGATGTCTTTGGTGCTGAAGTTCTGGAACGGCTGCCACGCTGACCAGGTGTTGACCTTGAGGAGGCCTTCCATTAGGGCTCGGGTGAGGCCTCCGGCCGCGGCGAGCACTATGACGGCGCCGCCGATCCAGCAGCACCAGACGAGGATGAACTGTCCGGTGCCCATGAGTGCGGTGGCGATGCTCTTGCCGTCGCGTCGGATCGCGGCGGTGCCCAGCTGAAGCATCAGCATGAGTACGACCAGTGACCCGGCGATCCAGAAGGTGTACTGGTAGACGACCGAGCCGGGTCCGTTCTCGCTCAGGTCGGGGGTGAGGAAGGCGTCCATGATGTTGAGGACCAGGCGCAGCATCCAGAGGCCGGCGTTCCATAGGCCGAGCATCGCCATGGTCCAGCCGTCGACGACGACCTTCCCGGCTTCGCCGGCGAGCCAGCTGAACGGGTTGGGTATTCCGGGGATGCCGAACATCAGTCGTCACCACCGGTCGGCCAGGTCTTCCAGCCGGCTTTGTTGCTGATGTCGCTGCCGGGCCAGGTGGATGGTGCCGGTGCCGGGGTGGCGCCCGGCGCGATCATCCAGCGGCCGCTGTGCCACTGCATGCGTTCGCAGTAGCCGTACCCCATCTGGGCGTCTTGTGTGATGGTCGCGTGCACCTTCACCAGTACGCAGGCCAGAACCCAGTCGGGGCCGTCGGTGCCTTTCACCTGGGCGCCGACGGGGGTGACCACCACTGTGCTGGTCGGGTCCAGAGTGCCTCCCATTTGGGCGCTGCCGAGGAAGGCCTGCACGTTCTGGGTCAGTGGCCACTGTGCGATGCCGGGGGCGCCGGGCAGGGTCCAGTTGGCGTGGATCGTGTTTGCCTGCTGAATGCTCATGCTTTGCAGCACGACCTGCTCGATGGCGGCTAGCTGTCCGATCGCACCCTCGGGAGTGTGCGGGAAGCCCGAAGGGATACCTGCTGGCCCTTGCGTCGTGCTGCCGGGGATGTTGATGTTCGCTGCGGCCACAGCGGCCGGCGGCGCCGGCTGTGCTGCGCCCGGATCGACTTTCAGCATCGGTTCGGCGGCGACGGCGTCTCGGTGAGCTTGACCAGAGGCCGGCCCGTGAGCCGCCTGTGGTCCCGGGGTCGCTCCGGTGGCGTCGGACCCGCCCGACGTGGCGCTGGCGAACGCGAAATAGATCGCGAACCCCAGACCGAAGACCAGGGCGACCCCGGCTGCGATCACCGCGCCGAGGACGAGCAGGAGGCGGCGACGGTCCCAGCCAACGGTTCCATCGAGCTGCGCACTCATGTCACACGCAACCCTTGCCGACGATGCCGTTCAGGATCCCCGGCAGCACCAGGTACGCGATCGCCGCTCCGAACACCACGCAGATGCCGATGATCGACATTTTGCTGGCGTGCGGCATCGAGAACACTCGGCCCGCGACAATTCCGCCGACTCCCACGAGCATGCCCAGGCCCATCAGGGCGATCACGCCCCACATCACGTATCCGGTGATGTCGTTCATCGGCGCAGTGGCGCCGGGCGGCGCCTTCGGGCAAACCTTCGCGGCGAGGGTGGCCACGTGCGCGCTCGTCTGACTCATCATTGCGGTGTTCCTTTCGAGGTGTCGTCCAGCAGGTGCTGGACGAGTTGGTGTGCTGCGGTCAGCAGCGGCTTGGGTAGTGGTGCTCCGGTGAGCCCGTCGACGGCCAGGCCCGGGTCCTCGGGGATCGCGAACAGCAGTCCGTCGCGTTCGAGATCCCGGGTGGCCCTACCGGCGGTGTGCTCGACGCTCTTCGGCCATTTCTTTCGGCGTGGCCCGAGTACGGCCGCGCACGCGCGGTTGCCGTCGAGGAGGTCGAGTGCGCCTTCGAGGCGACGCATCCCGGGCACTGTGGCGGTGCTGGTCAGCACAAGGTGGCGTGCGGTGCGGACTGCGTCTCCGATCCAGCCGGGTGTGGTCAGGACTTGCCCGAGTTCCCATCCGATGTCCAGCACGGTCAGGCTGACCGGTCGGTCTGGGGTCGAGGGGTGAGGGATCTCTTCGGCGGTGGTCAGGATGTCGGTGACTCGCTCAAGGAGGACCTGGTCGCGGGCGCCTCGTGACCATGAGGTCGCGTAGCTGCCCAGCTCGGCGGTGCTGGCTGCTGCGAGCCCCGAGGAAGTGACTGAGGCGCACTCGACGACGCGGGCCGGGACTCCTGCCGTGGTCGCGATCGCGACGGCCAATGTGGTGGCCCCGGTTGATCCGCCGCAGCTGAGCACGGGCACGAACAGTTCACCCGGGCCGGCCTGCCATTCTCCCGGTGCCGAGGCTGCGGCCCTGGGCTGCGTCGCCGGCACCGTGTGTCGGGCGGTGTTAGCCCGGAAGTCTCCGGCCTGGACGGCCGCCCACGCTCGCTTCAACTCGTCGACGGAGATCGCGGGGCGGTCGGTCAAGATCTGCTGTGTCATGCAATCTCACCGCCCAGCGCTGCCCGGCGAAACTCGAGCGCTGCGCGGAGCTCGGACGCGGACAGTGTCTTGAGTGCGGCCTTCGCCTGCTGCACTTCGTGGAGCCTGGCCATGCACCCGTCGAGCTGGCGGATCGCCTCTTCTTCGCGGCCAGCGACGTCGAACAGTTGGGCGATGTCGGCTGTGCTGCGCTCCCTTTCGGTGAGCGGGGGGGCGGTTGCTCGGTCGGTCTTGGATGTCTCGGTCACTGTGATCACCTCGACCGACCTAAGGTGCGCGTGGCGTCGCTGGCGGTCACTCATGCCGAAGCCTTCGGGTGCGTGCAGGCCTCCGCCAGTGCGTCAATGCTCTGCCGGGTCCGTCGCCGGAGCGTGCTTGCGGACATCCCCAACTGGCTCGCGACCTGCTCGGTCGTCTCGTTCGCCATGAGGCCACCGCGGGAGCGTCCAACGCGTGTCGTCGTTGCCCGGTCGGCGGCCTCGACCAGGCACACCAGAAGCGATCGGTCCGTCTCCGTGATCACGTCGTGTTCACACGCCCACTCAAGGAGTTGGAACAGTTCTTCGGCGGCGGCATCGCCTCCAGGCTCGGTGGCCGCCTGGCCGTCCCAAAAGGGCCCGTAGGGGACGAGGGGCACGGTGCGTGACCACGTGGGGTCGGATCGCACGAGCTGCGACTGCGCGCCGCACTCACGCAGCGTCCCTGCTCGAGTGTTCAACAGGATGTTCGATGAGACCTTGGTGAGTCGGCGCCACGGAAAGGTTCTGACTTCGAGCCACAGCTGCCCCGCGACGATCTGATCGATCTCCGGGCTGAGTGTGCGCAACCGGTTGGCCAGAGTGCAGGCGCCGGGCATCAGCGCCCACGCGAGGGTGGCGGCGGCCGCCACATCGTTGTCGCCGTCGGGGGCAGCTAGTTGGGCCAATGCGAGCAACACCTCGTCGGCGTCGGCGGTGACGGCTTTCTTCAGCCATGACCGCAGCCCCGCGGTGTCGGCGGCGACGTCCAGGACCGGGTAGCGGGCGCACCAGGCTGGCCATGCCTGGTCGGCCTGTGCCAGTAGTTCGCTGTGCTCGGTGAGGCCGAGGCAGTCTGCAACGCTCATCGCCGGAGCTCCTGTCTGTCGAATCGGACAGACAGAAACTCGCGAGCGGGCGTATCCGGTTACGTCCCTCCAGACCCCTCACGGGCGGGGGTACGAGGAGGGACGTTTGCTTTGTCAGGCCGTTGACCTGCGCAAACGCCGCGTACCTCCTTTGCTCAAAGTTTTTCGCCGACTGACCTTGCGCTGACGTGATCCGTGGCTCAATGAATGACACGACCCCGTCCCCTGTTCAGGCCAACGGCTCGCCCGCGCGACAGTTCGGTGGTGCTCATCCGGCAGGATGGGGCGGTCACCCGGAGAAGGAGAAGACGAGAGTGAGCAACGAGTTGCGGTCACTTCTCGCGCGCGTCGAGAGCAGCGATCCCGACACGGCGAAGGAGTTGCGCCGGCACATCGACGCGTTGCAGAGCAGGCGCGAGTTCGGCCTCAACTTCGAGCGACACACGCCCGAGAGCGTGGCCTTGACTGGTCGAGCGATCTCCGTCGGTGACAAGGTGCGGTTCATCCCCGTGCGCGGCCAGACCGAAGTCGAGTCGGAGGCCACCTGGAGAGTGGTCGAGCTGGCCGGCCCGCAGACTAAGCGCGTCGCGCAGCTCGTCGACCCCAAGACCAACGAGATCACAAGCCGACCTGTCGATGACCTGGTCTACATCGCCGAGTTCAAGGATCCGGTCTTCCCGGGGCTGGTGCGCTCCGACGAGCCAGTCCTGCGTGGCGGTGACAAGCCCTTCCACGCCGTCATCAACGCCGAGAACTACCACGCGCTCGAGGCGATGCTCTTCACGTACCAGGGCACGGTGGATTGCATCTACATCGACCCGCCGTACAACACCGGCGCCAAGGACTGGAAGTACAACAACGACTACGTCGACGGCGAGGACTCCTACCGCCACAGCAAGTGGCTCGCGTTCATGGAGCGACGCCTGAAACTCGCTCGTCAGCTGCTGAATCCTCGCGACTCGGTGCTGATCGTGACCATCGACGAGAAGGAGTACCTCCGCCTTGGGTTGCTACTGGAGCAGGTATTCCCGGAGGCCGACATCCAGATGGTCTCCTGCGTGATCAACCGGGCCGGTTCACCACGCACCGGCAGGTTCTCCCGCGTCGACGAATACATCTACTACGTGTTCCTCGGCGGTTCCCAAGTCGAGCCGTGGACGTCAACAATGCTCTCGGACGGGTCGGAACTTGGGAAAATGACGATGCCAACCGTCTGGTTCACGGCTGTGCGTCGTGGGTCCGGTGCCTCCCGGGCCGAGTCGAAGAGCCTCTTCTATCCGGTGATCATTCATCGAGAGACGGGGCGGTTCATCCGGGTTGGTGACCCTGTCGCCAAGGACGTGGACCGCGCCTCGGTACCGCTAGAGCCAGGCGAGCTGGCGATCTGGCCCCTTGGAGCCAAAGGCCAGGAGAACCGCTGGCGCTTCTCCGCTGAACTCATGCGCAACTACTTCGAGGCGGGCACGGCCCGCCTCGGGAAGCGCGATGCCGCGACAGGCTTGCGACCCGTCACCTATCTGCAACCTGGCACCTTGGCGAACATCGCGAACGGAACGTTCAAGGTCGCAGGCCACACCTCCGAAGGAGCATTGACGCTCGAGCTGGTCGGCGCCAAGACGGTCGCACCCCGAACGGTCTGGAGCCAGACAAGCCACTTCGCTCGGGACCATGGCTCTCACCTACTGGCCGCGCTTGTGCCCGACCGGCGGTTCCCGTTCCCCAAGTCCCTCTATGCCGTGGAGGACGCATTGCGCTTCGTCGTGGCCAGCAAGCCGAACGCACTCGTCCTCGACTTCTTCTCCGGATCCGGCACAACCGCCCACGCCATCATGCGACTCAACAAGCAAGACGGTGGCCAGCGCCGAGCGGTCTGCGTGACGAACAACGAGGTTTCTGCCGATGAGCAGAGGGCCCTAGTCGCTCGTGGTCTCCGCCCTGGCGATTCGCAATGGGAAGCACTAGGGATCTGTGACCTCATCACCAAGCCGCGCATCCGGGCAGCCATCACTGGGCTGACCCCAGGCGGCGACCCCATCGTCGGTGACTACAAATTCACCGACGAGTTTCCGATGTCCGACGGGTTTGATGAGAACGTCGAGTTCTTCACCCTGACGTACGAGAACCCCGCTCTGGTCGAGCTCGACCTAGCCTTCGAGCGTGTCGCACCGCTGCTGTGGATGCGCGCTGGCTCGCAGGGCCGCCGGATCGACGAACGATCCGACACCTTCGACCTCGCCGACGCCTACGCGGTGCTCTTCAATGTTGACGCCGCGGCCGACTTCGTCGCGGCCATCGAGAAATCCCCCGCCAGTGTCCGCATCGTCTACATCGTCACCGATGACGAAACCCAATACCAGGCGGTCGCCAGCCAGCTGCCCGAAGGAGTCGAGACAGTTCGACTCTACGAGTCGTACCTGCGCACGTTCCAGATCAACACCGGGAGGGCCTGACCGTGCGGCTGCCGTTGAAGGACTACCAGACCGACGCGGTGCGGGAGATCCTCACGACGCTCGGGTACGCCCGCGAGGACTGGCACGGCCGGCAGCGCCGGACCGCGTTCGCGCTGTCGTCGACCACGGGCTCTGGCAAGACGGTCATCGCCGCCACGGTGATCGAGGCGCTGCTGCACGGCAGCGACGAGTTCGACGTTGAGCCCGACCCGACAGCGGTCGTGCTGTGGGTGTCGAAAGACCCGGCGCTCAACGAGCAGACGAAGAGCCGGTTCATCGAGTGCGCCGACCGGATCCCGGCCGGCGACCTGGTGCTGCTGGACAAGAGCTATGCCGACTCGTCGCTACAGACCGGCACGGTGTACTTCATCAATCCGGACAAGCTCAACAAGAAGGCAGACTTCGTCAAGCACACCGATACCCGCCACCACACGTTCTGGGAGATCCTCGACGCCACCATCAAGGATGAGGACAAGACCCTCTACATGGTCCTCGACGAGGCGCACGAGGGCATGAAAGCACAGTCCAGCGGTGACCAGACGCTGGTGCAGAAGATCATCAACGGCAACGGCTCCAACGTGGCGGTGCCGATCGTGTGGGGCATCTCGGCCACGGTGAAGCGGTTCGACCAGGCCATGGCGAAGGCCAGTGCGTTCACCAAGACCCAGAACATCGTCATCGACCCGCGCGCGGTCCAGGAGTCGGGCCTGTTGAAGAACGCGCTCACGCTTGACATCCCCGACGAGGCTGGCGACTTCTCGACCACGATGGTCCGGGACGCGACCTTGGACTTCGTCTCGGTTTGCCAGCGCTGGGACGACTACTGCGAGCAGCAGGGCCTCGAGCCCGTAGTGCCGCTCCTGGTAGCCCAGATCCCCAACAAGGAGGTCGGCGAGAAGGACACCGAGAAGGCACTCAAGGCCGAGGACGACACGATCCACCTGGTGCTGGAGACCATCCGCAAGCACTGGCCCGAGATGCCGTACGACGGGGTTGCGCACGTGCTCGGAGACCGGGCCACCATTGAGGTCGGCTCGTACGTGATCCCGAAGGTCGCCCCGCAGGACATCCAGCACGACCACGGCATCAGGGTGCTGCTGGCGAAGGACGCGGTCTCCACCGGGTGGGACTGCCCGCGTGCCGAGGTGCTGGTCTCGTTGCGGCCCGCGGTCGACGCCACCTACGTCACGCAGCTGCTGGGTCGGATGGTGCGCACACCGCTGGCGCAGACCACCGGTGACGAGCGGCTTAACGCAGCCTCGTGCTACCTGCCACGCTTCGACAAGGACACGGCTAAGCAGGTCGCCGAGGAGATCATGGGCCTGCGCGAGCCCGCGTCAGGGGAGCGCGGTGCCGCCGTCGCGAAGGTGATGCTCAAGCCGGTCATGCTCTCCCGCAACACCGAGGTCCCCGACGAGGTGTTCGACGTGGTCGAGTCGCTGCCGTCGTTCGCGAAACCGGCGGCCGCGCCGAAGCCGGTGAAGCGGCTACTCAAGGCTGCGCAGGCGTTCAGCCAGGATGCCCTCGAGCCAGATGCCAACAAGGTAGCGCACGAGACGCTGTTCGCAGTCCTCGACGGGGTCGTCCACGACAACGCCGACGCCGTGGCGTCCGCCGCGAAGCAGATCCTCACCGCACAGATCCGGCAGATCCTCGTCCAGCGCGGCGAGGACCAGGTGACCGACCGCACGACCTCACGTGCCGCGGACGCGGCGACCGTGGACGACGCGCTGCGCCACCTGCGCCGGCTGCTCTCGACCTCGGTCGTCAACGGGTACCTGCACCGGAACATGCAGTCCGCGATCACCGCGGCCGAGGACCGTGGCGAGGACCTGTTCACCGTCGACATCACGGGCGTCCGGGCCGAAGTCGCCGCACTGGGGTTCCTGGATGTCGACGTCCAGCAGCCGGTCGAGGACGCCGCTGACGCACTCACCCGGCTGTGGCTGACCACCAACAGCACCAAGATCGCGGCACTACCAGACAATCGAAAGCCTATCTACCAGGCGATCCAGGACATGGCCCGCGCCGCGGAGCCGGTGGCTATCAAGATCCAGACGGAGCAGCTGGTCGACTCGGTCGACACCGACGGCAAGAAGCTGCCCACTCAGAGGAAGCACCTGCTGGCGACATCCGAGGGTGACTACCCAGTTGAGCAGGCGATGGCCCGAAACCGGTGGGAGCAGGCTGTCGTCGAGCACGAGCAAAGCCTCGGAACCCTCGCTGGCTGGTACCGGAACCCGTCCGCTGCCACCACGAGTTCCCTACGGATCGCGCACAAGTCGTCCAATGGCTCCTGGAGTTCTGTGCAGCCGGACTTCGTGTTCGTGCATCGAACAGGGGATGCCTACCTGCCATCCATCGTCGACCCACACGGTGCGCACTTGGGAGACAGCTCGCCCAAGCTGAAGGCCCTGGCCCAGTACGCCGATCAGCACGGTGACCAGTTCGAACGCATCATGGCTGTCGGCGTCGAGAAGGACGACACTCTGTATGGCTTGAACCTCAAGGACGCAGCCGTCCGGCGCGCCGTCTACGAATCACCGGCCGACACCGACTCCGTCAAGAAGCTCTACGCACATCACGGAACGAAGTACACGCATACTTCGGCGCTTTCGTCGTAGCGCTTGGAGGTCCCGCACCGTCGGTCGGGCCGGATCAGGCTGCCTTGTCGTGCTCAACGAGCAGCACCTCCAGGGGCCACCCGCTGGTGTACCGACGTAGGGCGTTCTCGATGCACTCTCGTGATGACGTTGGGTTCATGCCGCCCGAGCCTGATCCGATGAGCGGCATCGCGACCGTTCGCATCTTCTGGGCCACGGCCGCTCGCACAACCGAGTGCACTGACGCCGAGACGGTGGCTTCAGTGGCTCGCCACGCGAGGTTGAGTCCGGCGACGTGGATGAGCTTCGTGTGCGCGCTCAGCCGCCCGGCATCAGTTACCACGCACCCGCCGACGGGAAGCACTCCTGCCCGGGAAAGCTCTTTCCACGGGTCTGGCCCTGTCTGCGACTTCAGCGCGCGGCTGACGCCGCTGGGGTAGAGCAGCCACCGTGGCATGTAGTTCCGGTTCCACGGGTTCACCAGCCCGTCGACGTCTTGCAGCTGCGTGAGGTCGCCGGTCACCGACGTGATCGTGATCGTGGCCTCCGCCTGGGCGGAGGCCGGGTCGAATCGTTCCAGTGGCATCAGCTGGCGGCCCGGTCGGGGTCGAGCCATTCGTGGTTGCGGATGATCTTCTCGGTTCGTGCGGACAGCTCCGCGGGCGCACCCTGGTCGTCGGAGCGGTTGCAGACCTCGTCTTGCAGGATCCGCTTCGCTTCGGCTCGGTGCCCTTCCGCTTCGAACACCGCGACGAGGTCGAGCTTGGCGATCTCCGAGTCAGGCGCGACGGCGGTGGCGATCTCGGCGGCTGCTCTCGCGCGGACTAGATCGTTCGAACCTAGACATGCGGTGGTCACCATGTGTGCGACGTCGACGATGGCTGCGTTCATGTGGTGATCGAGGCGATCGCCTTCGGCGAGCCATTCCCAGCCGCCGGGGCGCAGCTGATCGAACGGGCGCCCGTCGACCAGCTGTAGTGCACGCAGCAGGTCGGTGATGCCGTCGGCACCGCGTGCCTCTCCGCGTGCTCGCAGTCGTCGGAACAGATCGGCGTCGACCAGGATGTCCTCGACCACGTAGACGCCGACGCCCCGCGCCTTGGCGGCTTCGGACTCGCGCGCGTTGGGCAGGTGCTTGTTGCCGGTGCGTGGGTTCGTGCCGAGCCAGTCCCGCACCATCTTGATGTCGTTGCGTGCGCGTCCGTCGCTGAGGTTGAACGCGTCGGCGAGCTGTGCCGGTGTTGCGCCGTGAGGACGGATGGCGAGGTAGGCGAGCAGCTCGGTGGCGTAGGGCTTGCGTTTGGCGACTGCGGCGGCGCTGCCTTTGGCTCGGGCGCGGACCGGGCCGAGAAGGGTGAGGCGCGGCAGCGGGCAGTCGTCGCTGAGCCAGGCGGTTACGTCGTCGTCGAGGGTCGGGTCGGCAGACTCGACGCTGACCCGGACCTCAGCTGGGACTTGTGGCGCCAGTGCCTCCAGGTCCTCCTCGGTGGTCGCAGCGGCGGTCACGTATTCGTCGTCGTCGCCAGCCAGGACGCTCTGGGTGGTCTCGTCGTCCCGGTCGGCGCGTGGCTTGGTGTGCTTCTCCCGCAGCGCGCCGGCTTCGTTGGTGAAGGCTCGCCAACCTTCTGTCGCGTCCTCGTCGACGGGGATCTCGATGTCGTCCAGGATGTCGCTGTGCGCGAGCAGCGTTGCGCAGCCTTTCGCTTCGTCGCCAGTCAAACCGACGGCGACCAGGTCCAGTCCTGCGCGCGGCATGGTCAGTCGCCCGCTGGAGCTGAGGTTGAGCACGGTCCCGCCGGTCGAGTGCTGGTCACCTGAGACGACGATTGCTGTCCCTGTCTTCCCTGGGTGTTGTTCGACTAGCCCGATCAGTTGGTCGACGGCGTGATCGTCTGCCGTCGCGTCGACCAGGAGGAGTCTTGCGGGCCAAACGTCCTCGTCCGCGGCCGTTCCGCGGCCGGTGGCGACGTCGACGTGCTGTGCGTCGGCGCGGTCGATCATCGCGACGGCGTCGGCCACGGCCTCGGCGGCCGCGTCACTGGAGTCGTCGCGGTAACGGATCCGCTCAGGGTTGAGGGGAGCGACTTCGTCGGCGATGCCGATGCAGTCGACGGTGGTCCCGGCCGACCACGGGTTGAGGGCCAGCTCCGCAACGATGTATCGCGCGAAGTCGCGCGTGTAGGTGGGGTCGCCGGTCAGGTTGATCGACGCGAGTTCCTCCATGTTGAGCAACCACACGTGGTCGCTAGTGTCGTCTGCACCGATCGTGACCAGGAGTGGGTAGGGCGCCGGTTGGTTCTCGTCGACGTCGCCAACCGCAGGTCCGACCTGTGTGGCCCAGTGCAGCTGGTCGGCGGTGCCGTCCCACGGGTCGGGCAGTGCGCAGGGCGCGCTCAGGTGCAGCACGATCTGCGTCCCGCCGAGTTCGACGGCGGCCAGCGCGGGCATCGTCAGGTTCGAGTTGGTGATGTTCGCGGCCAGCTGGCGCAGCAAGGTGTCCATTTGTTCGACGGTGGGTGCCGACGTCGAACCAATGGCGGTGATGGTCTTCTCGACGGGCACGATCGCCGTCTCCGGGACGGCGATCGTCCTCCCGGGGCGGCGGGCCCGGAACTGGGCCTGACGCCGGCGGCGGAGTGCAAGCAGTGCCGACCCGGCAAGCACCGCGCCGGCCCCGGTCAGTCCGGTCAGCATCCATGGTGCCGTGCTCGAGTGCTGCTGTTCCGCCTCCGCCGTGCTTTCGACGTTGGGGCGCACAGCCGTCTTGCTGGGGACCGGGGCGCTCGGTGCGGTGGAGGGTTCAGGTGCTGGGGTGTGCTGCGTCGGTTTGACCGGTGCCGGAACGGTGCTGGGTGTCGCCGCCGATGGGGTGGGCTTGGCGGTCGGGGGTTTCGCCGCGGCGTGGTTGACCGGCTTGGCTGCGGGGATCACGAGCGTCCAGCCCGCATTGATCCGGTTCGGATTGGTCAGGTGCAGCCCGCCGGGCTGGGTGATGTTTTTCGACGCGTCGGCGATCTCTGAGAACCGATTCGGGTTCCCCAGTTCCTTCTGTGCGATGCCGGACAGGGTTTGTCCGGCCTGGACGGTCACGGTGTGTTCGGCGGGCGCCGGGGAGGTCGTGCTGGAGATCGGTGCGGGTGGCGCGGGCACGTTCAGTACCCAGCCCGTCTTGAGGAAGCCTGGCCTTCCGCCGAGCAGGTCGTGGTTCAGCGCCGCGATCTCGGTGTACCTCTCCCCTGCTCCCAGGTGGTCGCGCGCGATCGACCAGAGGGTCTCCCCTGGTTGCACGGTGTGTTTGGTTGTGGGGGCTGAGGCGCGCGCGGGGCTGGCCTTGCTGCTTGGTGCTGGGGCGGCCAACGTACTAGTCCCCGGCTGGGCGGTGGCACTGACGGTGCTGACTTGCGCAGTCGGCAGTGTCGCGGCGGAGGCTGTCTGGGCGACGATCGGGGAGGCCGCGAACAGCAGGATGGCGGTGCCGACCAAGCCCTTCGCTGCCGACTGCGGCATGCGCATACCGGGCAGGCGAGGGGCCCGGACCCCTCGGACGCGCGCACTGATCTCGAGCACGATCGACAGGGTGAGGAACGCCCATGCTGCCCAGGCGATCACCTTGATCGCCGACAACGCCAGGGTTCCGTCGTCGGGGTTGGTGAGCGCTGTCCGGATCCCATCGATGCTCGGCATCGAGAGGTGGGTCGGGTTGGCGCCGACGGCAAGGAGAACCAGAGGCAGCCCAACGACAATGCCCAGGATCAACAGGCTGGCGAACAGGCCAGCAAGTCGGGCTCGGATGCCTCTCATCGGGGTGCTCCGTTCTGTGCGCGGATGAGCCGCGCACTGCTGTGTCCGGTGACGTGCAAGCTTCCGATCCCGATGATCGACAAGAACTTCGTCTGGTAGTTCGCGGATGTCGTAACGACCAGGGTGTCGTTCCCTTGGATGGTCGCCGTGCCGCTCACTCCCGCTGTCGATAGGTAGGAGCGCGCGGCCGAGGCTGCGGCCGCGGTGTCGATCTGGGCGCCTTGGCCGTTCACCGCGGGACCACCGAGGACCTGCTCCCCACCCGATCGGGCCGCTTGTGCGGCGACGTCTCGGGCGCGCTGCTGTGCGGCGACTTGACCGCCGAGGTCGACTGCGAGGCCGACGAGCACGATCATCACGAAGGCTGCGGAGGCCATGAAGATGCTCACGGATCCGCGGTCGCGGCCCATCTGGTGGAGGTTGCGTTGTCTCATTACCGCTCCCGATAGGTGTCGAGCGGGCTGGTCATGGTTTCCGTGATCGTCATCGAGCCGGGGACGCCAGGTATTGACACGTCGGACAGGTCGATGGTGCAGCGAACGGTCGCTCGGATCGTGGCAGGTGTTCCGACAGGAGCGGCGAATCCGGAGGCGTCCACGCTCACGTCCTGTGAGATGCAGTGCACGCCTTGGGAGCTCAGGCTTGCCGCGGCCCCACCGGCGCCGTCGCTTTGAGCTTGCCCTTGTGTGCGCGCGATCGAGGCGGTTCTGGCGGCTTCAGCCGCGGCGGACTGCACTGCTTGGTGCGCCATAGCGACGCGCCCACCGAAGATCACCAGCAGGACGAACAGCATGAAAGCTGGCACGCCGATGGCGGCCTCGATGGCCGCCGATCCCTCCTCGGAGTCCTGACGGACGGGGCACCTCATCGCGTCAGTCTTTCCACTGGCACAGTGGCGCTCTGGCGCACCGTGATGGTCCAGCCGGGGATCACGCTCATCGACGTGCCGCTGACTGTGATCGTGGCTGTGGTGCCCGATCGGCTGCCGGTGACGTGTGCGCCGTCCAGCACACCGCTTCCGCCCGCGTCGGCGATGAAGGACGATGCGTCGCTGATTCCCGCCCCGACGCTGCTGTTCTGTGCGCCTGCCTTGCGGGCACCTTCTTGCGCTGCGGCGATCGCGACCGATCGGGCGTGGTACCACAGTGCTCCTTGCATGCCCAGGAACATGACCGCGAACAGAGCAGGCAGGAGCATCACCATCTGAATGGAACTCGAGCCACGCTCACGCTGCGCCCCGGCTCGACGGGCGAGCCGGGCGCGCAGCGCGTGTGTCCTGGTCATGGTGTGTGATTCGCTCGGTCTACTTGATGTTCTTCGCTTTGTTGGTCACGTAGGTCGTGATGGCTGCCACGACGATCCCGACGAAGGCGATCACGGCGATTGCCCACAGGACCTGTTCGATCGTGACTGAGCCCTCCTCGCGGTTCTTGCGCAGTGTGGCGTGTGCGTCGTCGACGTTGTCCTGGATGCGGACACCGAGGGTGTGGAGGGTGGCGATGAGGTGGTTCATGGTCCTTGCCTTCCTATGGCTTGGTGGCTCCTGTGGTGGAGCCGGGTTCTGACGGTTTGGCTTAGAGGTAGTGCCTGCTGGTCCTACGTTGCGACAGTGCGATCAGCTGCCACCCCCGATCACCCGTAGCAGCGCGGGTGCGATCAGCAGGGCCATGAAGATGACCCCTAGCAGGCTCATAGGGATGCTCATTCGTTCGCCGATCTCGTTGGCCTTGGCCAGCTCGGAGTTGAGCATCGCGCCTCGCATCGAGGCGGATCGGGCGCGCAGTTGCGCGTAGATTTGGGTGCCTTCCTCTCCCGATAGCCTCATGATGTCGGCGAGGTCCTCCAGCTCGGCGAGGCCGAGTTCGTGGCCGAGCGCTCGGATGGCTTCCCATGGCGCTTCGCCTGACCAGCGCGAGCGGGTCAGTTCCTCGCTCAGCCGGCGGAACACCCAGCTGTCGCCGACTTCGGCTGCGACTTCCATGGCTTGGCGCGGACCCGACCCTGAGTTGCGCTCCAAGGCGACCAAGTCGATGTAGGCCCCCAGCGCCCGGTTGAACTCGTCTCGGGCCTTCTTGGCGTCGTCGCGTGCGTTGTAGTCGGGGAGGAAGAACATCAGTACGGCTAAGCCGACAGTTGCGACGACTGGGATGACGAACGGCAGGTTCAGTCCGATGACCGTGAAGAACACCGTCAGCAGCGGCGGCGTAATCAGGCCGACGACCGCGAAGAGAACCTTCTCGCCGTAGAACCTCGTCGGCGAGATTCGCAGCAGGGCCAGTTCCTTACGCGGGACCCTCGCCCAGGCTCCGGCTGGGAACGTCTTCAGCGCCCATTGTCCAAGCCTTTCGCGCGAGTCTGCCGCCGGACTGGCCACTTCGGTCGCACGGGTGCGACGCACATGTTCGGGAGACAGCCGCTCGAGCGCGTCCCCGAGGTCTGGCTGTGCGGGTACGAGCCGCCAGATCAGCAGCGACAGCCCTAGGCCGACCAGCCCGCCGCCTGCCAAGGCCATCTGAAGTCCGGTGATCATGCGTTGCCTCCTTCGGCCGCCAGGCCGATGAACCTCGGCAGCGGCTTGCCCCGGGTCATCGTCCGCATCCAGACCAGCGTGGCCACATAGGCGCCGAGCAGCAGCGCGAGGATGACCTGTCCGATCGGTGACCCGTACGGGGCCACGTACCGGCCGGTGAGCGCGAGGAAGACCAGGACTCCGACGGTGATCAGCGTGACCCAGCGTGCCGTTGCGCGCGGCTTGGCTCGGTCGGCCTCAATCTGTCGGCGGGCCCGGACGTCGGCGGCCACCGACTCGGCCAGTGACTCCAGCACGTTGGCAAGACCACGACCTCGGCGCCGGGCGCCGAGGATCAGGTTTGCCGCGACCAGGTCGCCGGTGGCGTCGTCCAGGTCGTCCGCGAACGCGCGCAGTGCGTCCTCGGTGCTCCATCGGGCGCCCAGTCGGGCGACCAGGCGAGTCACTTCGGGTCGGATGGCGTCGGGCGTTGATCGCAGGGTCGCGATGAGTGCCTGCTCCAGGCCGACGCCGACGGTGAGAACCCCGGACAGGGAGCGGGTCCACTCCTCCATCCCTTCCAGCCGCTCGATCTTGGAGGCGGCTGGTGGCGCGGTCAGCAGCATGGGCAGTCCGACGATCAGTGCCGGGACGGCCAGTACCGCGATGAACCATCCGGTGACGATTGCGACGATGAGACCCGCACCAGCCCCGACGAGCAGCAGCACTCGAGTCCGAGGGGAGGTCTGACCCAGGCGCGCTATCAGGGGGGTGCGCGTCCGGGCTGGTGCGGGTGGCTTCTGTGGTGCCGGTCGCAGACCGAACACCACGCCAAGGATGCCGGCAACGACGAGTGCGCCGGCCAGGCCAGGAATCAGGGGCGTCATGCCGCCGGCCCTCCGTGCGAGCGGCGCTCCGCTTCGAAAGGACGGGTGTCGAAGCCCTGTGCTTCCAGTGCGGTTCGGATGTGCTCCGGCATCACACTGGCGACCGCGGGTCCGCCCTGAACCGGTCGGAACACCTGTTGGGTCGCGTAGCCGGTGGCTTGCTCTCCGGGCTCGACGGACACGATCTCGGAGATCCACCGCTTGCGGCGCCCGCCCGTCTCGGTGACCGGTGTCGTCTCGAGGTTCACCTGAACGATCAAGTCGATGTGCCCGGCGACTGCACTGGTGGCGTATCCCTCGGAGATGTGGTTGCCGGCCTCCATGGCGCAGGTGATGAGCTTGCGGATCGCCGCCTTGGCGTTGGCTGCGTGCGTCGTGCTGATCGACCCGGAGGTCGACTGCATCGCTTTGATCATGGACAGGATCTCGCGGCCACGGACCTCACCGACAATCGTGCGGCTGAGGATGAACCGGAAGCTGTCGATGAGGAGGTCGTCGAGGGTGATCTCGCCGGCCTGGCGACCGTTCATCCCAACCTCGCCCGAGCCCGGCCGGGATTCCCACGCGATGACTCGCTTGTGCTTGTGCGACAGCTCATTGAGGAAGAGTTCGTACTCGGTCTCGAACGTGCCGATCTTCTCCCACGGATCGATCGCCGCGCAGAGCCCACGCACCAACGTCGTCTTTCCGGCACCCTGGGCACCGGCGACCACAATGTTGAGTCGCGCCCTCACGGCCGCTTCGAGGAAGTCGGCGATCAGCGGGGTCAGCATGCCCGTGTCGGCCAACTGTTCCAGGTTGGTGTCACGGAGCCGGTGGCGGCGGATGACGATCGACGGGCGCGGAGTGACCCACGCGGTGGCCGCGAGCCGCGCGCCGCCCTCCAGTCGCATGTGCAACCGCGGCTGTGCTTCGGAGAAGGGCCGCCCGCTACCGGACTTGCTGCCCAGGAAGCTGATGAACTCCAGGAGCTCGTCGTCGTCCTCGGCGACGTTCGGCCCTTGCTGGATGGTGCCGTCACTGTGCTCGAGGAGCACGTTGTCGTTGCCGTAGACCTCGATGTTCTCAACCGTTTCGTCGTCGACGAGCGGCTGGAATCTCCCGAGGCCGAAGACTGCATTGAAGATGGCCTCAGCCATGTCTTCCTGCTGGCTCAGCGACCAGGACTCACGCCCGGCAGATACCGCCTCGGCGGCCTCACTCTCGAGCAGTTCGACGATGATCGCCCGACCGAGTTCCTGTTGTGCCTGCTGATCGAGCGACCGGTCTTCACCAATTGCGGCACTCAGCTGGTCGGAGGCCTGGCTGCGGAACGCCGCAACGAGGCCCCAGTCGATTCCTTCATGCGCAGTAGCGCCAGTCTTGCGGTGGCCGGAGGCAGCGCTCGGAGAGCTGCCTCCGCTAACCCACCCGCGACCTCGTCGTCCGGTACGTCGCGGCCGACGGCGTGGATATGTCCCGGCCGGCGGGGTGCGTTCTCCCCGAGTGAGAAGTTGGACCGGACTCGCCCTTGGCGCGGCGGCCGGGGCTGGTCGGCATCTTCCGCGAACAGTGGCAGGGAGGTGGGGTCTGACCGGTCGTCATCCTCGTCCGGGTCGTTGAGGAAGGGGTTGGGCTGGCTCATGCTGTGCTCCCCACGCTCTTGGTGGCCGCTAGATCGACTCGGTTGCTTTCGATGGCCGCTCGGGCGGCCGCGCCTGTCGCGCGCAGCGCTCGGACGAGCGCGCCGTTGTCGAATCTGCGGGGTCGGTTGGCGCCGACCGAGAAGACGGCTGCTGCCGGCGGGTCCCAGGGCAGCGTTGCCGTGACTGGCAGCTCGAGGACCTTGCGCACTTCGCGGGCGCTGTACGGCTGGCCCTCGCCCACGAGCAGGGTGCCCAGTCGCGGCAGGGAGCCTATTTGCTCGAACTCCTCACGCAGTGTTTGCGCCCAGGACCGGGCACCTGACAGTGCGGGCAGGTTTGTCCGCATCGTCAGCAAAGTCAGGTCCGCGTTCAACATCAGCGGTGTGGGAGCTCCGTCAAGGCCGAGGCGACCGGCATCAACGATCACGTCCTGGCCGTTGCGCTCCAGCGCCCGCAGGGCACCTGCCAATGGCCCCCACATGCCTGCCACGCTTCGAGCTTGGGCATGGCTGCGAACCCCGGGCAGAAGAAGAGCGGTGGAGTCTGGAATCGGGATCATCGCTTCCGGAAGCGTCTCGACGAGGACACCGTCACGGTGCGCCAACGCGAGATCGATGAGACCACCCACATGGGCCACGTCACCGTGGAAGTAGCCAGCAAGCAGACCACTTCCTCCGGTCGGGTCGGCTTCCACGAGCACTACCGGCCGCGGCCAGGTCAGCGCGAGCCCAAGCGCCGCTGATGTCACGCCCGGGGACCCGGATGCCGAGGTGAGAAGGATGACCGACATCGCTCAGCGCTCCCGCGAGTCCAAGACCAGCGCAGCCTTGCCCGTGGCGGCCATCGCGGCGACGTCTGGGGCCTGTCCCTCAGGAACGAGCACGTCGACAACTGCTGGCCGCCGGATCCTCCGGCTGCGACGTCCACCACGGTCGCGGGGATCTCGGTCGGGGTCGAGCCGCTGGTGTACTGCCCCTGCTGGCCGGGGGTGAGCACGATCCGGACGGCGTCGCCGTTCTTCAGCCCATTCGCTGGATACGCGCCCGGAGCGAGGCTGATGCCGACGACGCTCATACCCTTGCCGGCACCACGCTCGAGGTCACATCTTCGCTGGTCACCAGTCCCCCAGCGGTCAGATCCATGGCCGCGCGCTTGCCCACGACATCGTTCAGCTCCGATGCCGGCAGAGGCTTCAGCGCGGGATCGACACCGACCCGAACGGTCATGAGGTCGTCCCGGGTGATGACCTCACCGCGGTGCACGGTCGAGCGGACGGCGAGGACCTCTGGGCTGAGTTCATCGACGTGAAGGCCAGCACGGCGAGCAGCGCGCCCAGGCAGACCGCCGCAACGGAGGCCGCGACAGCAGTGGTCGACGGCGCATCTTCGGCGGTGGCGTCACGCTGTCGCTGGTCTCGATGCCCTGCTCGCCTCGGCTGGCTTCTTTCCTCGACCGAGACGGCGAACGCTTCGCTGCTCGTCTGTTGGTGCGATTGCCATGCTGTCTCCCTTGATTCAGTCGGTACGTCGTCGGGTGCTGCTCACTGGGTGAGCACTTGCGCCTCGCCGATCTGGACCGTGGCCCTGCGATTGAGGTCCATCGTGATCGTTCCGGCCTGGCCAATTCCGGACCAGTTGATGACCCAGTGCGACGTCGCGGTGACGGCGTAAGTCCTTGGCGGGTGTAGGTGTGCCCACAGGTCGGTGACTTTTGCTTCCCGTACGACATGACGTACGGCGTGCCCTGCTGGCAGGTCACGGTCTGTCCGTCGCCCATGTCCCAGACCACATCGGACACCGTCGCCGTGGCCGTCACCGTGTACCCCTGCGCTGAGGCGCTCTTAGTGATTGGTCCCCACGTGTTGGGTGCGGCTGCTTGACCCACATCCAGTTCGGCATCCCACCAGTCCGACAGAACCGGCAGTAGGTTCAGGAGCCAGCCCATGGCCACCGCTTGAAGGTTCATTGCCCTGATTGCTTGCTGCGCGAGCACGCGGGGGTCAGGTGGCGGCGCCACGGCCGGCGCAGTCGCAGCCCAATACTTGAGCGTCATGGTCGCCAAAGACCGCCCAAACCTCCACCCAAGGCAGTCGTAGATGGCGCCGTCGGTGTGACCTTCCAAACCGGGTCCGACTTCGGCGGCTGAGGGTTGCTCTTGCCGATCGGCCAGCACTGCACACCGTTCACGGTGATTGGTCCCACTCCCGCCGGCGGGCCACTGATCGGTTGCTTCGGAGGGTCACCCTTCGCCGGCGGTCCCGTGGGCGGCGTCGGCGGACGCGTGCCGGGCGGACCGGTGGGCGGAGTCACCCAGATGACGCAGCGTCCTCGCACGTCATAGGACTGGCACTTCGGCGGCGCGGCGTTTGCTGCGGGTGCCGACATCACAGCACTCAGCAACGCTGCGGCGAGCACCGCGGCGATCGTGCCTCCGCGGAGCCGGGTCAACATGTCTTCCCCGTGGGCTGTGTGTACGCGACCCGCCAACCTGTGGCCTTCGGGTACTGATAGTTCGCCACCGCGACCGTCTCGACGGCGCGAGGCTTCCGGTCGGGAGGCACGATGGACTTGCCTTGGTAATCCACGATGTTCACCTTGCTGACGTCGAAGCACACGCTGTACGTGACGATCGGAATGCTTGGCGGGGTCTCTTTCGGCTTGTTGGTCAGATCGATCTTGGTCTGCTTGACCGAGATCACCTGGGTGGATCCGATTTGCTTTGTGTAGGCCGTCTTTGCAGACGTCAACGTGTTCCGGAGACTGTCCAACTCGGTGCCGATGGCCACGCCGTCGAAGCACGTCATCGGTGCGCTCTGTGGGTCGAAGAGACAGCGGTCGCTCACCGAGAAGTACTGATCGACCATCGCCCGAGCCCGAGTCGCTGGCGAGTTCGGATCACTCGTAGTGCTTGTCGGAGCTGAAGGGTGCGTGGCCGAGCCCGTTGAGGGCGAAGCCGAGCTCGTGGTGCTGGATGAGGGCTTGCCGCTCCCTCCGTCACCACAGGCGGAGGCCAGTAGCGCGCTGCCCAGCACGGGGCTGCGCCGCCACGCGCGTCGACTTCGTCATATCGATCTCCTTGTTGTCTCGTGTGCCAGAAGGCCCGCTTGGCGGTCCCTGGCGGTCAGGTGAGTCCAAGTCGATGCACACACACTAGTGCATCTGACTCGTGCATGGGTGCCGCCGTCCACAGGGACGTGTTGTCGACGTGCCACGG